>NZ_JBBNAH010000089.1:0-16228 GCF_037994325.1 Pseudomonas sp. | reverse complement strand
GAACAGTGGCGCCCCGCTGCAAAAAGAAGCCGCCGGCCTGTTGGTATTTACCCAGGACTGGAAAATTCTGCGCAAGCTCACCGACGACCTGGCCAAGCTGGAACAGGAATATGTGGTGGAAGTCAGCGGCGACATTATCGAGCACGGCTTAAGCCGCTTGAACCAAGGGCGCACCCACAAAGGCCAAGTGCTGCCGCCGGTCAAAGCCAGCTGGCAGAGCGAAACGCGCCTGCGTTTTGCGGTGAAAAACCCGGCGCCGGGGCTGATCGCCAAACTGTGCCTCAGCGTTGGCCTGACGCCGGTCAGCATCAAGCGCATCCGCATTGGCGGCGTGTCCATGGGCAAGCTGCCGGCCGGACAGTGGCGCTACCTGGCGAAAACCGAAAAATTCTAAAGCGCGCGGTTCCGTAACCGTCGCCCTCCTCCCCCTTCAGGACCGCACCATGATCAACAACGACGTACTGCGCAGCGTGCGCTACATGCTCGACCTCAGCGACCCCAAGGTGGTCGAGGTTATCAAGCTGTCAGGCCTGCAAGTCGACCTCGACACCCTGCGCGCCTACCTGAAAAAGGACGACGAAGAGGGCTACCTGGAATGTGACGATGAGGTGCTGGCGCACTTTCTCGACGGCCTGATCTTTCACCTGCGCGGCAAAGACGAAAGCCGCCCAGCGCAACGCATTGAGCTACCGGTTACCAACAACATGGTGCTGAAAAAGCTGCGCGTAGCCTTTGAGCTAAAAGAAGAAGACCTGCACGACATTCTGCAAAGCGTCGACTTCCCCGTCAGCAAACCCGAACTCAGCGCCCTGTTCCGCAAATTCGGCCACAGCAACTACCGCACCTGTGGTGATCAGTTGCTGCGCAACTTCCTTAAAGGCCTGACCCAGCGCGTGCGTACCTAACGAGCTCCCGTAGGGTGTGCTATGCGCACCTAGCCATTTGCGCATGAACGCCATGGTGCGCGCAGCACATCCTACGAACCCGTGTCCGGCATCCAGGCTTACCACCGCAAACACTGTCTCGCATGCCCGTGCATTCTCCATGGCAATAGTTCCTGCGTAATCCTTTCAAGCGCTTTAGGGTGTTGGCACAACAACCTGATAAGAGCGCTCCCCCATGCATCCGTACTTTTCCCTGCAAGGCCGCACCGCGCTGGTAACCGGCGGCACCCGTGGCATCGGCAAAATGATTGCCAAGGCCTTTGTTGAAGCTGGCGCCCGTGTCTATGTGTGTGCCCGTGACGGCGAAGCCTGCGCCGCCACCGCTGCCGAATTGTCAGCCTTTGGTGAGTGCCATGGCATCGCCGCCAACCTGGCCCATGAGGAAGGTGTGGTGGCGTTGGCGGAGCAACTGGGCGGGCAAATCGACCAGCTCGATATCCTGGTGAACAACGCTGGCACCACCTGGGGTGCGCCGCTGGAAACCTACCCGGTCAAAGGCTTTGAAAAGGTCATGCAGCTAAACGTGACCTCGGTGTTCTTGTGCATTCAGAAACTCCTGCCGCTGCTGCGCAAAGCCGGCAATAGCCAGAGCCCGGCACGGGTGATCAATATCGGCTCGGTGGCCGGCATCACCTCCTATGGCGAAGAGGCCTATGCCTATGGGCCAAGCAAGGCGGCGCTGCATCACCTCTCACGCTCCCTGGCGCGTGACCTGGTTAGCCAGCACATCAACGTCAACGTAATTGCCCCCGGCCGTTTCCCAAGCAAGATGACAAGCCATATCGCCAATGATGAAGAGGCGTTGGCTGAAGACACGGCGATCATCCCCATGAAGCGTTGGGGCCGGGAAGAAGAGATGGGCGCGCTGGCGATTGCCTTGGCCAGTACGGCGGGGGCGTATATGACCGGGACTATCATCCCAATCGACGGCGGGTTTGCGATGTAAATGCCTTTCACGCGGACTGTGCTCACCGGCATCGTTTGCCTGGACATTCTGGGTCCCCACCTACGCGGGGACGACGGGAGTTTTAGAACTACCTCCGTCATTCCCGCGTAGGCGGGAATCCAGCGTTTCCCGCCTACGCGCAGATGCGCACAGCACACCTGCGCTAGGTATGATGGCCCGGTTTTCCAGCCGGGCTTTTTTATGTCTTATCAGGTCTCCCCCATCGGTTTTGTGCGCTCCTGCTTTAAGGAGAAATTCGCCATTCCCCGCCAACCGCAACTGGCGCCGGCGGCCCGTGGCGTATTGGAGTTGGTGCCACCGTTTGATGGTGGCGAAGCCGTGCAAGGCTTGGAGCAGGTCAGCCATGTGTGGCTGCTGTTTCTGTTTCATCAAGCCTTGGAAGACAAACCCCGCCTGAAAGTGCGCCCACCGCGTTTGGGCGGCAACCAATCCATGGGCGTGTTCGCCACCCGCGCCACCCACCGCCCCAATGGTATTGGCCAATCCGTGGTCAAACTGGAGCGCGTTGAGGCCGGCAAGCTGTGGCTGTCGGGCATCGATTTGCTCGACGGCACACCAGTGCTGGATATCAAACCCTACGTGCCCTACGCCGACGCGGTGAGTGGTGCTTTCAACCGCATGGCCGATGCCGCACCACGGCTAATCGACGTGCAGTGGACAGACAGCGCGTTAGCACAGGCACACGAACACGGCCTGCGCTTAGAGCAACCGCTGCATGAATTAATCGAGCAATGCCTGGCGCAAGACCCGCGCCCGGCGTATCAGCAGCCAGAACCAAGCCGCCTCTACGGTACCCAGCTGTGGGATGTGCAGGTGCGTTGGCATTACCCGACGCCTTCGCAGATCTGCGTGCTAGAAGTGGTCCCGTAGGATGTGCTGCGCGCACCAGACGATTCTCCCGATATCGCAACGGTGCGCACGGCACACCCTACAAAAGCAAAAAGCCCCGCACTAGGCGGGGCTTTTTTATACGGCGTTCGGCTTACTTCTCTACGAAAGCACGTTCGATCAAGTAATCACCCGGCTCACCCATACGCGCCGAAATCTTCAGACCAAAGCTATCCAACACTTCGCTGGTTTCGTCGAGCATGCTTGGGCTACCGCAGATCATGGCGCGGTCGTCCTGCGGGTTGATCGGTGGCAGACCGATATCGGTGAACAGCTTGCCGCTGCGCATCAGGTCGGTGAGGCGACCCATGTTCTCGAACGGCTCACGGGTAACGGTTGGGTAGTAGATCAGCTTTTCTTTCAGCGCTTCGCCGAAGAATTCGTTCTGCGGCAGGTGCTCGGTAATGAACTCGCGGTAAGCGACTTCGTTCACGTAGCGCACGCCATGGATAAGGATGACTTTTTCGAAACGCTCGTAGGTTTCCGGGTCCTGAATCACGCTCATAAACGGCGCCAGGCCAGTGCCGGTGCTAAGCAGGTAAAGGTGCTTGCCAGGTAGCAGGTCATCCAGCACCAGGGTGCCGGTGGGCTTGCGGCTAACCATCAGCTCGTCGCCCACTTTCAGGTGTTGCAGTTGGGAAGTCAGCGGGCCATCAGGAACCTTGATGCTGAAGAACTCCAAGTGCTCTTCATAGTTCGGGCTGGCAATCGAGTAAGCTCGCATCAGCGGGCGACCGTTTTCCTGTTGCAGGCCGATCATTACAAACTGGCCGTTCTCAAAACGCAGGCCCGGGTTACGGGTGGTTTTGAAGCTGAACAGGGTGTCGTTCCAGTGGTGGACGCTGAGCACACGCTCTACGTTCAAGTTGCTCATGCTTGCTTCCTCGATGAATCGCGCGCACCCGACCGACGGGTGTGATTGCGCGGCATTTTAAGGGCGACAACAATATCTGTTAAGTGGATTATTAAGATATAGGTTATCGGTTATATAGATATGCGTTTCACACTCCGCCAACTCCAGGTTTTTGTCGCCGTCGCCCAGCAGGAAAGCGTCTCGCGGGCGGCTGAGTCTTTGGCCCTGTCGCAGTCCGCCGCCAGCACGGCAGTGACCGAGCTAGAGCGGCAGTCGGCCTGCCAGCTGTTTGATCGCGCCGGAAAACGGCTGTCGCTGAACGCCCTTGGCCACCAACTTCTGCCCCAGGCTGTAGCGCTGCTCGATCAAGCCAAAGAGATCGAACGCATGCTTAATGGCCAAGGCGGATTCAGCTCCCTTTCAGTTGGTGCCACGTTGACCGTGGGCAATTACCTGGCAACGCTGCTGATTGGCAGTTTTATGCAGCAACACCCCGAATGCCGGGTAAAGCTGCACGTGCAAAACACCGCGCACGTTGTACAGCAGGTGGCCCATTACGAAATTGATCTAGGCCTGATCGAAGGCGATTGCCAGCACCCGGATATCGAAGTGCAGCCGTGGGTAGAAGACGAACTGGTGGTGTTCTGCGCCCCGCAACACCCATTAGCCAGCAATGGCAGCGCGACGTTGCTGGAGTTGACCCAGGAAGCCTGGATTCTGCGCGAACAAGGCTCCGGCACCCGCCTGACCTTCGACCAAGCCATGCGCCATCACCCCTCGGCGCTAAATATCCGCCTGGAGCTGGAACACACCGAAGCGATCAAACGAGCGGTGGAATCAGGCTTGGGCATTGGCTGCATTTCGCGCCTGGCGCTGCGCGATGCCTTTCGCCGCGGCAGCTTGGTGCCAGTGGAAACGCCAGAACTGGACCTTACCCGCCAGTTCTATTTCATCTGGCACAAGCAGAAGTACCAGACCAGCGCCATGCGCGAATTTCTTGAGCAGTGCCGCAAGCTGACGGCTGGAGTTAAGCGCAGCGACGAAATCGTACTGCCCTCAATCGCCTGAAAAACGCCTTGGTGCGCGCAGCACACCCTACAAGATCAGAAGCGGCTCGCTAGGGTGTGCTGCGCGCATCAGGCTACCGCTGAGCTGCGCACATTTAGCCCAGCAGAATAATTAACCACACGCTGCCAATCAGACTCAGCGCCACAAACTGCGCGGCGCTGCCCATGTCTTTGGCGTTTTTGGAGAGCGGGTGACGGTCGAGGGAAATCCGGTCAATCGCCGCTTCTACCGCCGAATTGAACAGCTCAACAATCAGCGCCAACAAGCAGGCGGCAATCATCAGCGCACGCTCGCCACGGCTTACGTCAAAAAAGAACGCCAACGGAATCAGCACCACATTAAGCAGCACCAGTTGACGGAACGCTGCCTCACCGACATAGGCGGCGCGCAGGCCATCAAATGAGTAGCCGGTGGCGTTAAGGATACGTTTGAGGCCGGTCTGGCCTTTAAAAGGTGACATAGGAATAAAACCAGAATTCAGGAGGACCGCAGGCTACGCCAAACACGGTCAAAAATGCGTGAAAAACCAAAGACCTGGCGCAGGTTAGGCGGCGGGAATGGATTCCAGATGTTGCAGTAGTAAAGCGGCCTGAGTGCGCGTGCGCACACCGAGCTTACGGAAAATAGCCGTGACATGGGCTTTGATGGTGGCTTCGGACACGCTCAATTCATAGGCAATTTGTTTGTTTAGCAAACCGTCGCAGACCATGGTCAACACGCGAAATTGCTGCGGGGTCAGGCTCGCCAGGCCAGCGCTCACGGCTTTCGCCTCGGCCGACACGCTGCCGCCCTCCTCCACCAACGGCGGCCACCAGACGTCACCGTCGAGCACTTGACGTACGGCCAGCTGAATGGTTTCCAAAGGGCTGGATTTGGGGATAAAACCACTGGCGCCAAACTCACGGGCGCGCGCCACAACAGACGCTTCCTCCTGCGCCGACACCATCACCACCGGCACTTGCGGATACTGCCCACGCACCATCACCAAACCAGAAAAGCCGTAGGCACCGGGCATGTTCAGGTCGAGAAGGACCAAATCCCAGTCCGACTTTTCGCCCAAGCGCGCTTCCAATTCGGCAATGCTTGCGGCTTCTACCAGACGAACCTGTGGACCAAGGCCCAGGGTAAGCGCCTGATGCAGGGCACTGCGAAACAAGGGATGGTCATCGGCAATCAGAATTTCGTAGTCGGCCATGGGCTGCTCTTATGAAAGGGGCGCTTCTCGATGTACGAAAAATCGCTGCGTAACCGGGTATGTCGCGCAGCGGCGGCGCTCAGCATGCCGAGCCAGAATGGGGTGGTCAAGCCTAATGCTTTGCGGCACAGTTCCTGGCTTTTCCTGCCGAGACTGACCATGCGAAACCAAGCGCTGCGCGCCGACCTATTAATGCTGATCACCGCGCTGATCTGGGGTAGCGCCTTTGTCGCTCAACGCGTAGGCATGGACTCCATCGGCCCCTACCTGTTCTCCGGCCTGCGTTTCGCCTTGGGCTTTGTGGTATTGCTGCCAGTGGTCTACCTGCTCGGTCGCGGCGGCAAGCAACAACCGCTTAACCGCGGCCTGATAGTAGGCGGCGGGATCATGGGCGTGGTGCTGGCCCTGGGCATCAATCTGCAGCAGGTCGGCCTGCTGTTTACCAGCGTGACCAACGCCGGTTTTATCACCGGTTTGTACGTCATCGTGGTACCGCTGATTGGTTTGTTTATTGGCCATAAAACGGGTTTGGGCACCTGGCTGGGTGCTTCGCTGGCAGTGGTCGGCATGTTCCTGCTGAGTGTCGGCGAAGGCTTCCATGTGGCCTCCGGCGACTGGCTGCAACTGGCCGGCGCGTTTGTGTGGGGTAGTCATGTGCTGCTGGTGGGCTACTTTGCCAGCCGCTACGACCCTATTCGCTTGGCGACCATTCAATTTGGCGTGTGCGCAGCCATCAGCTTGGGCCTGGCGGCGTGCCTGGAAGATATTCACCTGGCCAGCATCGTCGTCGCCGGGCCTTCGATTATTTATGGCGGGCTGGTCTCGGTGGGCATTGCCTACACCCTGCAAGTGATCGCGCAAAAACACGCCATCGCTTCCCACGCAGCGATCATCTTTTCCCTGGAAGCGGTGTTTGCGGCCGTGGCTGGCGCGGTATTCCTCGATGAGTCGCTGCACCTGCGCGGCTATATCGGCTGTGCGCTGATGTTTGCCGGCATGTTGGTGGCGCAGCTATGGCCGACCAAGGTGGTGGCCGAAGAAGTGGCGCAGGCTAAGGTCGCCTAAGCGACCTCTATAAAGAAGCGCGTTAGCGGTACTCGGCCAGGCGCTGGTGAATTTCGTCTTGTGGGTCTACCGGGCGTTGAAACTTGGCGCCCAGGTAGTGGGCGGTGAACACGTCCAGGTAGGCATCCAGCGCCGCCGCCGCGCGCGGCTCGCCGGCCAATTCCAGACAAAGCGCCGCCACTTCCGATGTGCACAGATGATCATCGCGCTTGGAGCGGCGCAGGCGGTAGCGCGACAGCTGCTCCGGTTGCAGGCTGAGCACCGGAAATTTATCCAGATACGGGCTCTTGCGAAACATCTTGCGCGCCTCGGTCCAAGTGGCATCCAGCAGGATAAACAGCGGGCGCTTGCCCTCCTCCACCTTCACCTCGGTGACCACTCGCTCCGGCGCAACAAACTCACCGGGGAATACCACGTAGGGTTGCCACTGTGGGTCGTTAAGCAGCGCCGGAATTTGCGGGTCCACCTCGGTGCGAAACCAGCGATAGGCAAAGGTATCGCTCACCAAGTCGGCAATCAGCCAGCCGGTGTTGGTCGGTTTCAGCGATTCCACATCGTGCATCAGCAGAAACATCCCGGCCTGGGTCGGCACCTCTGGCCGTAGGGCGCACAGGCAATACTCGGGCACCACACGGCAGCCTTGGCAACGCGGCGCGCGCGAACCACGGGCGGTAAACGGCTTGCTGCTCAGCAACAAACGCTCGGCACGCAGGCGCGAAACGGCGTGGCTCATTGCGCGCAACCCGGCAGGAAAAAGAGGCTGATCATGGACTGCATCCGACCACTGCAAAATAAAGCCGGCGAGTCTAGCAGAGGCGCGGGGCAAAACCTGCGCGGGCAACGCGCGGGTCGACAGGCGACCCGCTGTGCCCTAACGGCTTAAAACGACTGGTTAAAGGCCAAGCCAATAAAGTGGATACGGGTTTCGTACTCACCCTTGAAGTTGCCGCCGTTGCCGGTGCAACGCACGCCGCTGTCGGCATACAGGCTACCGCCACCGGGCGCCCAGCCGGCTGGCGAGCAACTATCCTTGTAATCCATCTTGCCGCTGGCGAACTGCACGTAGCTGTAGGCCAGGTCGATAGACGAGTCTTTGTCCAACTTGTAGTTGGCACCAAACGAAAGCCAGTAACGGTCAGCATCGGGAAACGCCGGATGGCGGTCGCTGGCGCCGTTAACCGGCGATTTGTCGTAGGCCACGCCGGTACGCAGCATCAGGTCTTTGTCCCATTGGTAGTTCATACCCAGGGAAATTTTGTAGGTGTCGTTCCAGTCCTGATCGACCGTTGCGTCGCCTTCGGTGACGCCGTTGAAGTACGGGTAGCCGTTGACCTGATCGAGCTGAATGGCCACTTGATCCAGGCGTGAGTGGCGGGTCCAGGTTACATCGCCCATCAATGCCACTTTGTCGTTTAGCTGGTGAAAGGCATTGATAGAGAACGACTCGGGGGTGTCGATATTGGTCTTGGCGGTGGAGTTAGGGTGCAGGCGGTTGCCGGCGAAGGTGCCTGGGCCGACCCAATTGGCGGGGTCGAAGACTTGCTGCAACGCATCCTGCGGCGGCACATAGATATCGAAGATCGGAATGGTAACGCCGCCCTCCAGGCTGGTGTCAGGCGAAGGCACTGCACCATTGACGTCGGCGAAGCTCCACTTGGTTTTGCCTTCCAGGGTGTGCTTGATATGGGAGCGGTAAGCCACGCCAAAGCGCGTGGTTTCGGTCGGTTCCCACATATAACCGATGTTCCAACCAAAGCCCCAGTCATCGCCCTTCACGCGGAAGTAGCCATCACCTTCGACGTTGTCGGCGAAGTTTTTCGCCACGCAATCGACGAACCCGTCATGGTCGGAAACCCCACCGCAGGAAGTGATTTCATCTGGCACCGGAACGCCAGCAATCGCCCCTACCACCGGCCCCAAAATGGGGTCAGCAGCATTACGTGTGGAATCGTAGTTGGCCTCGACAAACTGCCCTGCCAACTGCCGCGAAGCGCCTTTCACATCCGCCGCGCCACGCTGAATCGATTTGATGTACTGCGCCGAGATCCCGAAGCCGATGCTATGGTGCTCATTAAAACGGTAGGCAATGCTCGGGTTGATATTAATGGTTTCCAGATTGGCCGACTGGATGCCATAGCGGCCGCTCCAATTCTCTTTGTAATCAAGCTTGGCGCCGTAGGGTACGAAGAGTCCCAGACCGACCGTAACGTGGTCGTTAATCTGGCTGGAGAAGTAGAAATCTGGTGCGGCAGCGGCATCCGGCAGAAAGGAGCCTGCGCCTGTGCCGCCGGTGGAATTGCCAAACACATCGGTACTACCGGTGTCTTTAAAGCTGCCTTTGGGGATCACCACGGTAATGCCGTTGGTAACTTGGGTGCCGGGTAACCGGGCCAAACCGGCGGGGTTGTAGAAGATGGTTGACGGATCGACTGCCTCTGCGCCGTTAGCATGGGCGGTGCCTTGGGCGGCCACCGACTGCGAACCAAAGTGGTACCCGGAAGCCATAACCCCGGAAGTCCAAACCAACATCAAGCCACCGCTATACAGCGCGGTCTGCCAGCAAGATGGGCGAGTTCTTATCATTATTCTCGACTCCTACATGCATCAAATAAGCCCTGCACCAGCCGATTAGGCCAATCGGAACAACGGTGGCAGCGGCGGTAAAACCGACTCGTGGATGAAACGGTGTGCGTTTGTGACCGGCCTCCTCAGTTGACGATCCCCAATCCTTCGTACTGCTTGCTCTCTTTCGCCGCCCTGGCCTGGGTAACACCCAAGCACTGAAAGACTTGGCCGGATTGCACCTGGCAAAACCCTGTCGCCCCCCGACGCCCACGGTTAAAGGGCTCAAGCGCAACGGCGAGGTGTAAGAAAACCGTTACCGATTCACACCAAGCCGTACAAATTTCTATGACCAAATAATTCAAAAATGTTCGAACTGTTTTTTGAGAGACGGAACTCGGCGGTTTTGTCCGACGTTTTCCGCGAAAGCAGGAGTGTTCGCTGCAGGTTGAGGAAAGTTTTGGCAAGAGAAATCTGTTCAGCAGCTGGCGAACTTGAACTGTTCACAGCTGTTGGTCAGGATGCAGCGCTTGGCCGCCATTGGCCTGAATTTAAAAACCGGCGTGACGAACCTAGCCCCCGGGCCAGGGTCCAAGTCGCTTTACGGATATGGAGACTTACATGCTGCGCTTTACGGCCCTGGCCCTCTGCTTCGCCCTTCCCGCTGCGCACGCCGCTTCGCTGCAAGATTTCGAGCTGAACAAACTGCTCACTCAGGTCGCCACCCAAAGCAGCGTCGGCACCCCACGCGCCATCAACGAAGACATCCTCGACCAGGGCTATACCGTCGAAGGCAATGTGCTGATCAACCACCTGAGCGTCCAGCCGGCCCATGCCGCGCAGATGCGCGGCAACCCGGACTCGGTGCGCAATCAATTGGGCGCCAGCGTTTGCCAGAACGACGGCTTCCGCAAACTGATGGCCCGCGGTGCGGTGTTGCGTTACCAATTCAGCGAATACAAAACCAACAAGCACATCGCTGCCGAGAGCTTTAATAAAGCTGACTGTGGAATCAAATAAGCTTTACTGACCTATGGGTGTGCGCGAGAAAGCATCGTTGTCATGGTGCGCACAGCACACCCTACGGATCTTGAGTAACGCGGTTGTAGGGTGTGCTCTGCGCACCAACAGATCCAAGGTTCACATACAAGGAGCAGTCCCATGCCTTACGAACCGGACGATTACCTGACCCGCCACGTCCAAACCAGCAGCATCGACTTAGCCAGCAAAGTCGATGAACTCCTCGCCCTCGCCGCCCCCAACTCCAGCGCAAACCTTCCGCTTTATCGCGACATGCTCTCCACCGTGCTGCGCGCGGCCCAGGCCGATCGTAATCGCTGGGATGCGAAAATCATGCTGCAAACTCTGCGCGAGATGGAGCACGCTTTTAGTGTGTTGGAGCAGTTCAAACGGCGGCGCAAAGTCACGGTGTTCGGTTCCGCCCGCACGCCGACCAACCACCCGATCTATGAGTTAGCCAAGGAACTAGGCGCCCTTTTGGCACGCAACGAGCTGATGGCAATTACCGGAGCGGGTGGCGGCATCATGGCAGCTGCCCATGAGGGTGCCGGGCTGGAACACAGTTTGGGGCTGAATATCAGCCTGCCGTTTGAACAAAGTGCTAACGCCACTCTGCAAGGCAGCAGCAACCTGCTGTCCTTCAAGTTTTTCTTTCTGCGCAAGCTGTTCTTTGTCAAAGAAGCCGACGCCCTGGTGCTCTGCCCCGGTGGCTTTGGCACCCTGGATGAAACACTGGAAGCGCTAACCCTGATCCAAACCGGTAAAAGCCCGCTGGTACCCGTGGTGCTGCTAGATGAACCCAACGGCACGTTCTGGCATGACGCCTTGGCGTTTATCAGCAAGCAACTGCAAGGCAACGGCTACATCCTGCCCAGCGACTTAAAACTGCTGAGCCTGGTGCATAGCGCCGAGGACGCCGTAGGCGAAATCACCCGTTTCTACAGCAACTACCACTCCAGCCGCTGGCTGAAAGAGCGCTTTGTAGTGCGCCTGCACCATGCCCTAAACGCCGACGCCATGGGGCAATTGCCGGAGCTGTTTGCTGACCTGTGTAAAAGCGGTGGGTATGTGCAGCAGGTGGGGGCGTTTGCCAGTGAAGGGGATGAGCCGGAGTTGGCGCACCTGAGCCGCTTGGCATTTACCTTTCGCGGTCGAGAGTACGGGCGTTTAAGGGAGCTCTACGACTTCCTCAACTCGGCTGAGAATTGGGCTTAACCGTAGGGTGTGCCGGTCCGCGCTCGGTGTGCGCACCGAAGCGCCATCGCAGATATCGCCATGGTGCGCACAGCAAACCCGACCCCGGCACCGCGCGCTCAGTCGTACAACGTGCCGCGTAGTAGCTTGCCAATCATGTCCATCGAATAACCGCGATAGGCGAGAAAACGTCCTTGCTGGGCGCGCTCCCGCGCATCGTTGGGTTGCTCACCAAACTTGCGCCGCCAGACCTCTTCCATTTGCTCACGCCAGTCGATACCGCACTCGCGCAACGCCTGCTCGATATCGGCTCGCGCCAAGCCACGCTGGCTGAGCTCTTCGCGGATACGCACAGGGCCATACCCGGAACGGGCACGGTAGGAGACAAAGCTTTCAAGGTATCGGCTTTCGGACAACAAACCCTCTTCCGTAAGACGGTCGAGGGCTGCGTCGATAAGCTCGGCAGTTGCGCCGCGCTGGCGCAATTTGCGGCTTAACTCGACACGCCCATGTTCACGGCGTGCGAGCAAATCCATGGCTGTACGTCGTACTGCGGCAGGGTTGTCGAGTACGACGGCCATGGTGCAGATCAGGCGTCCGCGTCAGCCAGATCGTCTTCGGTGCTGTTTACAGCGGCGGCGGCCGCAGCGGCTGCATCTTTACCCGCCATCAGCAGCTGATCGCGAATCTGCTTCTCGATGGTTTTGGCGATTTCCGGGTTGTCTTCCAGGTACTTGGCCGAGTTGGCTTTACCCTGACCGATTTTGCTGCCCAGGTAGCTGTACCAGGCGCCGGATTTTTCCAGCAGACCGAGTTGCACGCCCAGGTCGATGATTTCGCCGTTACGGTAGATGCCCTTGCCATACAGAATCTGGAATTCAGCCTGACGGAATGGCGGTGCCACCTTGTTTTTCACGACTTTCACGCGGGTTTCGCTGCCTACTACTTCGTCGCCTTCTTTCACCGCGCCGGTACGGCGGATGTCCAGACGAACCGAGGCGTAGAACTTCAGCGCGTTACCACCGGTGGTGGTTTCCGGGCTGCCAAACATGACGCCAATTTTCATACGGATCTGGTTAATGAAGATAACCAGGCAGTTGGCGTTTTTGATGTTGCCGGTAATTTTACGCAGCGCTTGAGACATCAGACGGGCTTGCAGGCCGACGTGCATGTCGCCCATTTCACCTTCGATTTCAGCTTTCGGCACCAGGGCTGCTACGGAGTCGACGATGATGACGTCAACGGCGTTGGAACGCACCAGCATGTCGGTGATTTCCAGCGCTTGCTCGCCGGTGTCGGGCTGGGAAACCAGCAGGTCGTCAACGTTAACGCCGAGTTTGCCAGCGTAGTCAGGGTCAAGGGCGTGTTCAGCATCGACGAAGGCGCAGGTGGCGCCCATGCGTTGTGCTTCAGCAATGACCGACAGGGTAAGGGTGGTTTTACCGGACGATTCAGGACCGTAGATTTCGACGATACGGCCTTTTGGCAAGCCGCCAATGCCCAGGGCAATGTCGAGGCCCAGCGAGCCGGTGGAAATAGCCGGGATGGCTTGGCGATCGTGATCGCCCATGCGCATGACTGCGCCTTTGCCGAATTGTTTTTCGATTTGACCCAGGGCTGCAGCCAAGGCGCGCTTCTTATTCTCGTCCATTGAATCCTCACGTGATCAAGAGGGCCTAGCGGCCGCTAACAACTGTATAAGTAGCCAGTATTATTCCACAGCGCAAGTCGAGCGCCTACCCCTGATCTGGATTTTCTCCTGCAGCTAGTCGGATCAGCCCGGCCAGTGCGGCTTCCACCGTTTGTCGCCGCACGGCGTCGCGATCCCCGGCAAACAGGCGCTTGCGGGTAATCAGCTGCTCGCCGTTGGCCCAGGCAAGCCAGACCGTTCCTACTGGCTTCTCGGCTGAACCGCCGTCGGGACCGGCAACGCCGCTGACGGCTACGGAAAAACGCGCGCTACTTTTCTGCTGTGCACCTCGGACCATGGCCTCCACCACCTCACGGCTAACCGCCCCAACCGAGGTAAACAAACCTGGCGGCACATCCAACTGACGGGTTTTCTGCGCATTGGAATAGGTGACGTAGCCCGCCTCAAACCAGGCCGAGCTACCCGGAATTCGGGTAATGGCCTCGGCAATACCGCCACCGGTACAGGACTCGGCGGTGCTCACTTGCGCACCCAGCGCACGTAAATCCTGGCCCAGTTGGGCGGCCAGTTGGCTAATCGCGTCCAATGCAAACTCCGGGGTTAAAGAGGATGAGGGGGATACCGTACACTAGCGCCTTTTGCGCGCAAGGCTTGGGAATGAGCGATCTCTCCGCACACACACCGATGATGCAGCAGTACTGGCGGCTGAAAAATCAGCACCCCGACCAGTTGATGTTTTACCGCATGGGCGACTTCTACGAGATTTTCTACGAAGACGCGAAGAAGGCCGCCAAGCTGCTGGACATTACCTTGACCGCGCGCGGCCAGTCTGCGGGCATGGCCATTCCGATGTGCGGCATTCCTTACCATGCCGCCGAAGGTTACTTGGCCAAGCTGGTAAAGCTTGGCGAGTCGGTGGTGATTTGCGAACAAATTGGCGACCCGGCCACCAGCAAAGGCCCGGTGGAACGCCAGGTGGTGCGTATTATCACGCCAGGTACGGTGAGCGATGAAGCGCTGCTTGATGAGCGCCGCGACAACTTGCTGGCCGCCGTGCTCGGTGACGAACGTCTGTTTGGCCTGGCCGTGCTGGATATCACCAGCGGCCGCTTTAGCGTGTTGGAAATCGCTGGCTGGGAGAACCTGCTGGCTGAGCTGGAGCGCCTAAACCCGGTCGAGCTGCTGATCCCCGACGACTGGCCGCAAGGTCTGCCTGCGGAAAAACGCCGTGGCGCGCGGCGCCGAGCGCCGTGGGATTTCGAGCGTGATTCGGCGTTGAAAAGCCTTTGCCAACAATTCGCCACCCAAGACCTGAAAGGCTTTGGCTGTGAGAACCTGACCCTGGCCATCGGCGCCGCCGGTTGCCTGCTGGCTTATGCCAAAGAAACCCAACGCACCGCCCTGCCCCACCTGCGCAGCCTGCGCCATGAGCGCATTGACGACACGGTGATCCTGGATGGCGCTAGCCGGCGCAATCTGGAGCTGGACACCAACCTTGCCGGTGGCCGCGACAACACCCTGCAATCGGTGGTCGACCGCTGCCAAACCGCCATGGGCAGCCGTCTACTAACGCGTTGGCTGAATCGTCCGCTGCGCCAGCGCGCCGTGCTGGATGCTCGCCAGGAATCCATTGCCTGCCTGCTCGAGCGCTATCGCTTCGAAAGTTTGCAGCCGCAGCTCAAAGAAATTGGCGACCTGGAACGCATCCTTGCCCGAATTGGCCTGCGTAACGCGCGGCCGCGTGATATGGCCCGCCTACGGGACGCCCTCGCCGCGCTGCCCGAGCTGCAACTGGCCATGGCGCAATTGGAAAGCCCGCATGTTCAGGAACTGGCGAATACCGTCAGCACCTACCCGGAGCTTGCCGAGCTGCTGGGCCGCGCGATTATTGATAATCCACCGGCGGTAATCCGCGATGGTGGCGTGCTGAAAACCGGCTACGACGCCGAGTTGGACGAGTTGCAATCACTCAGCGAAAACGCCGGCCAGTACCTGATGGATCTGGAAACGCGGGAAAAAGCCCGCACCGGCTTGGCCAACCTCAAGGTCGGCTACAACCGTATCCACGGTTACTTCATCGAATTGCCGAGCAAGCAGGCTGAAAGCGCGCCGGCTGATTACATTCGCCGCCAAACACTCAAGGGCGCGGAACGCTTTATCACGCCCGAGCTAAAAGAGTTTGAAGACAAGGCACTGTCGGCGAAAAGCCGCGCCCTGGCGCGGGAAAAAATGCTCTATGACGAGCTGCTGGAACGCCTGATCGGCCACCTGGGCCCACTGCAAGACAGCGCCGCCGCGCTGGCCGAACTGGATGTATTGAGCAACCTGGCCGAGCGCGCGCTGAGCCTCGATCTCAATCGCCCACGCTTTGTCGACGAGCCGTGCATGCGCATCAGCCAGGGCCGTCACCCGGTGGTCGAACAAGTGCTGACCACGCCGTTCGTGGCCAACGACCTGAGCCTGGACGACAACACGCGGATGCTGGTCATTACTGGCCCGAACATGGGCGGTAAATCCACCTATATGCGCCAGACCGCGCTGATCGTATTGCTGGCCCATATCGGCAGCTTTGTGCCGGCGGCCAGTTGCGAGCTGTCGCTGGTCGATCGCATTTTCACCCGTATCGGCTCCAGCGACGACCTGGCCGGTGGCCGCTCGACCTTTATGGTGGAGATGAGCGAAACCGCCAATATCTTGCACAACGCCAGCGAACGCAGCCTGGTACTAATGGACGAAGTGGGTCGTGGCACCAGCACCTTTGACGGCTTGTCGTTGGCGTGGGCGGCCGCTGAACACTTGGCGCAGTTGCGCGCCTATACGC
>NZ_JBBNAH010000088.1:0-1016 GCF_037994325.1 Pseudomonas sp. | reverse complement strand
ACCTTGGCGCGCGCGCTCTTAGGGCTGACTCAGCCGGACAGCGGCAGCATTCGCCTGGGCGGCCAGGAGCTGGTTGGCTTGAGCGAATCTGGCTGGCGTGCGGTGCGCCCGGATATGCAAATGGTGTTTCAAGACCCTGCTGGTTCGTTTAACCCGCGGCGTACGATCGGTGCGTCGCTGATCGCCGGCTCCTTGGCACTGGGTGTGGCCAAGGCCGAGGCGGAACAGCGTGGCCACGAGCTGCTGCAGCAAGTCGGTTTACCTACCAGTGCGTTCGCTCTGTACCCCCACGAATTCTCCGGCGGCCAACGGCAACGCATTGCCATCGCCCGCGCCTTGATGCTTAAACCGCGCGTGCTGGTGGCCGATGAATGTGTGTCGGCCCTCGATGCTGTGGTGCAAGCACAGGTGCTGGATTTGCTGGAGTCCCTGCAAGCGCAGCTCGGCTTGGCCTTGGTGTTTATCACCCACGACCTAAGTGTGGCGGCGCGCATTTCCGACCGGTTATTGGTGATGCACCAGGGCCGCGTCGTGGAGTCCGGCACCACCACTGACGTGCTGGCCAGGCCCCGCCATGCCTACACCTGCACGTTGCTGGCGGCGTATGGCGAAACAGCAACAGCCCGCACGCCGCTGGCGATTGGAGCCACGCCATGAGCCGTGTCGGCGAAACGCTGTGCCTCAACGCTTTTCTGATGCCAACCGGTCACCACGTTGCCGGCTGGCGGCACCCCGAGGCCAAGGCCAGCGGCGGCCAAGATATCGACCATTACTTGGCGTTGGTAAAAACGGCAGAGCGGGGCGGTTTTGACGCGGTTTTTCTCTCTGATACGTTGGCCATGCTGCCCGGCGAGCTCAATGCCCTTAGTCGTATGGCACGCACCGAACACTTCGAACCACTGACCTTGCTCGCCGCGCTGGCCGCCGCCACCCAACGCATCGGCCTGATCGCCACGGTCACCACGTCGTATAACAGTGTGGCCAACGTGGCGGCGAGTTTTCGTTCGCTGCAAGCC
>NZ_JBBNAH010000087.1:0-5462 GCF_037994325.1 Pseudomonas sp. | reverse complement strand
GCCCCACCCTGCCGCCGCCCTCGCCCACCTACACGCCGCCCGCCGACACCGGCAAGAGCAGCAAGGTGCCGTTGATTGCCGGCGCTGGTTTGCTGTTGCTGCTGATTCTCGGCGGTGGCGGTTACTTTCTGATGAGTGGCCCTAAGGCGGACAAGCCGCCCGTTGCCGTGGTTACGCCGGAGAAAAAGCCGCAGCCACCGGCTAAAACCGACACCCCGACAGCGGGCGCGGTTAGCCCTGCTGCCAATCAAGATGGCGGCGATAAACCGCTGCTGATGGCTGGCAAGAAAACCCTGTTCCAACGCGTGCTCAGCAAGCCAGGCGCCAAGCTGGCCAGCGATGCCGGCGGGCAACCGGGCAGCAGCGCGCTGCCGGCGTTTTCCGTGCTTTATGTGTATGCCCGCCAGCAAGTCGGTGGCGCGCCGTGGGTAAAAGTCGGCGCCGCCAGCGACGGCCATAGCGAAGGCTGGTTGCCGGCCGAGCAGGTTAGCGATTGGAAGCAAAGCCTGGTGCTGAAATTCACCGAGCGCTCGGGCCGTGGCCCGGTGATGTTTTTGCGCAAACCAGATGATGTCGAGCGCCTATTGGCCGACACCAACGCCGCACGCAATGAAATGACCAAGGCGCAACGCGACGACGGTTCCAGCCAAAGCGTGCTGGCCATCGAGCCGCAAGCCAACGCTATTCCGCAAGACCAGTTCTACCTGCTGCCGATTTTCGAATCGCGCGAGAGCTTTGATGCCGACGGCCAGCCAGCGCAGTTGCTCAACGTTGCCTCGATTGACCCGGGCAATACCCCGCAGGTCAACGGCGCGGGCGCCAAGTTAGCCAGCTCGCCAGATGCCTTCCGCACCGGCATCGTGCTGGTGGTGGATACCTCGGTGTCAATGCAGCCGTATATCGACCAAGTCAACGACGTGGTCAAAGGCCTGCAAGAGCAGATCAGCGCCCGTGGCGAGCTGGATAAAGTCAGCTTTGGCATGGTCGGTTTCCGCAATAACACCGACAAAACCCCGGGCCTGGAATACGTCAGCAAAACCCTGGTGCCGTTGCAGCAAGACAACGACCCCAAGCGCTTTATCGAACTGGCCCGCGATGTAAAAGCCACCACGGTGTCCAGCCACTCGTTTAACGAAGATGCCTTTGCCGGAGTGATGGACGCGGTCGACAACATGGACTGGTCGCCCTACGCCGGCCGGGTAATTTTGCTGGTTACCGATGCCGGCGCCCTGCGCAAAAACGACCCGCTGGGCCGTACGCAAATGAACGAAGCCCAGGTACGTGAAGCGGCGCTGCGCAAGAACATCAAAATCTACGCCCTGCACCTGCGCACCCCAGCCGGCAAGACTAACCACGGCTACGCCGAGCAGCAGTACCGCAGCCTGACCGCCGATGCCAACCCGAAAATTGGCGACCTGTATATCTCGGTTGCCGGTGGCGACGTGGGCAAGTTTGGCAGCACCGTTAGCGAGATCGGTTCGGTGTTTGCCGACCTGGTGCACAACGCCGGCCAGCAAAAAGCCCAACCGGCGCCAGCGGTGCAAAGTGGCCTGAGCCTGGCGGCAAAAACCGCCGCCATCGGTTACGCCATGCATATGGACTTCCTTGGCCAACGCAACGCCGCCCATGCGCCACAACTGGTCACCGCCTGGACCTCCGACCGCGACCTGACCAACCCCACCTTGCCGGCCTTTCAGGTGTGCGTGCTGCTGAGCAAATTGCAGCTCAACGACCTGCAACAGTCGCTGAAATTGATCGTCGATGCCGCCCGGCGCACGCAGAGTTCGTCGAAAGATTTCTTCGACGAAATCGCCTCAGCCAGCGCCTATATGAGCCGCGACCCGTCCAAGCTGGTGAAAGGCAGCAACCTGGCCGAGAGCGGCATTTTGGGTGAATACCTGGAAGGCCTGCCGTACCGCAGCAAGTCGCTGAATATGACCCAGGAGTTGTGGTTGTCGCTGAGCGTGGCCGAACAGGAAGACTTTATCGACGAGCTGGATTCAAAAATCCGCCTCTACGAAACCTTCCACAACGACGTGGCCAACTGGGTGCGCTTCGGCGATGCCGAGCCGGGTGATGCCTTGTACCGCGTTCCGTTATCGACCTTGCCTTGATGCTACGCCTGCGCGATATCCATAAAACCCGCGGTGAGGGCCGCCAGCGCTACAGCCTGAGCATCCCCCACCTCGACCTGGCGGCCGGCCAACAGATTGCCGTGGTCGGCCCCAGCGGTTGTGGCAAAAGCACCCTGCTGGATTTGCTCGCGCTGGTACTTTCCCCGGACCGCAGCGGCCAGTTCAGTGTTGAGCTGGACGGCGGCACCTTTGATATCGCCGCCCTCTGGCGAGCGGATAACCACGATGCCCTGGCGCGCTTGCGGCGCAAGGCCTGCGGCTATGTGCTACAGACCGGTGGCCTGCTGGAGTTTCTCGACGTGCGCGGCAATATCGAGCTGCCACGGCGCTTGCTGGAATTGCCAGGCGATGACCGCGTGCAGCGCTTGGCCGAACACTTGGAAATCGCTGACTACCTGGGCAAACGCCCCCATCAACTGTCCGTTGGGCAACGCCAACGCGTAGGCATTGCCCGCGCCCTCGCCCACGCGCCGCGTCTGGTGCTGGCCGATGAACCCACGGCGTCCCTTGATCCGGCCAATGCCCAGCGGGTGATGCAGTTGTTAGTGGAACAGGCCAGGCTTAGCCGCACCTGCACAGTGATCGCCACCCACGATGAGCCGTTGGCACGCAACGCCGGCTTGGCAGTGTTGCCGATCGATTGGCAGCGTGATGCCGATGGCGGTGTGACCGCCACCCTTGGGGAGTGGCGCTGATGCGCATCGGCCTGCTGTTGTCGCTGGCCTGGGCCGACTACCGCACCGAGGCGCGGCTGTCGATTTGCGCCGTGTTGGCGCTGACCGCGGTAATCACGCCGCTGTTGGTGCTGTTTGGCCTTAAATTCGGCTTGGTCAGCACCCTGACCGAACGCCTGGAAAACGACCCGGCCGTGCGTGAAGTCATCACCCTCGGCGGTGGCCGTTTTAGTGCCAAGGAAATTGCCCAACTGGCACTGCGTGACGACGTGGCCTTTGCCCTGCCGCGCACCCGGCAAATTGCCGCCACGGCGGATCTTTCCACCGCCGCTTCCGGCCAAGCACTGACGGTCGAAATGATCCCCACCGCCAGCGGCGATCCGCTGTTGGCGTCGGCGCCATTGCCAGCCGGTGATGAACAGATTTTGCTCACACAGAGCGCGGCGGAAAAACTCGGCGTTAAGGCCGGCGACCGCCTCGGCGCGCGCTTTGGCCGCCGGCAAGACGGCCAAGCCGAATCGCGCCAACTCAGCGTTACCGTGCTCGCCGTGCTGCCGTTGGCGACCTTTAACCGCGATGCCTTGTTTGCCCCGCTAAGCCTGCTGGAAGCCGCCGAGGATTACCGCGATGGCCGCGCCGTGCCACGTTTGGACTGGCCGGGACGCGAACCGGCAGAGCCCGGCAGCCGCGTGTATCCTGGCTTGCGCTTGTATGCGGCAAACCTCGATGGCGTGGAAAGCCTGCGCCAACACTTCAACGCCAGCGGCCAAGAGGTGTCGACCCAGGCGCAAACCATCGCCCAGGTGCGCTCGCTGAGCCATAACTTGAACCTGGTGTTTTGGATTATCAGCGGCCTGGCAGTGGCCGGCGCGTTTGCCGCCATCGTCGCCAGTACCCTGGCCGCCGTGGAACGCAAACGGCGCGCGCTGGCGGTACTACGTTTACTCGGCTTTCCCACCGCTGCCCTGGTGGCCTTTCTGGTGCTATTGGCGCTCTACAGTGGCGTATTTAGCCTGGGCTTGGCCTGGCTGCTCTACGGGCTGGCGCAAGTGGGCCTGAATGCCTTGTTTGAATCGGCGGCGGGCGAATTTGTCTGTCGCTTATTGCCGGTGCATTACCTAATTGCGTTGCTGGCCACCCTGGCGTGCAGCATTCTGGCCGCCGCCCTGGGTGGCTGGCGTGCCGCACAGATTGAAGCTTCAGAAGGACTACGGGATGTTTAAGCGGGCTACGGCAGTACTGGCGCTTTCAATGGCGTCGTTGAGTTTTTCGGCCCTTGCCGAAGAGGCGTCGGTGGACAACCCCAAACCGCTGCCCGACGACGTTAGCCTGCCGCTGCCCTGTGGCGGCAGCCTGGTGATGCGTTATGTGTATGTACTGGCCAACGGCACCCTCGACGACCGCGAAATCAGCCTGGGCTACCCCTTTGCCGAGGGCGAAAGCGGCTATCAGCAGTCGTTTATCTCCGGCTACCGCCGCGACTTTATCAACGGCCAATTCACCCTCGCCGACTTGCCCGAGAGCTGGCGCGACACGATCAAACCGGTACTGCCGAAAAAAGAAGCCGGCACACCGCTGTCGCCCATGCTGTATTTCATCGGCAAGTACGAAGTCACCGCGCGCCAATACAGCGCGGTAATGGACCAAGCCGCCTCGTTGGCAGGCCAAGGCGAGCCGCCAGCTTGCCCGGAGCCAGCAACCGGCGCGGCGGCGCGGTTGCCCAAGGTGAAGGTCTCGCACTTTGATGCCGAGCGGTTTGCCGCCGTGTACACCGCCTGGCTAATGAAAAACCACCGCGACTTGCTGCCGGTGAGTGGTCGCACGGCGAAAGCCGAAGATGGCGGCGTGAGCTTTGTGCGCTTGCCGTCAGAAGCGGAGTGGGAATTTGCCGCCCGTGGCGCCCAGGCCGTTAGCCGTCAGGAGCTCGAAGGCCGGCTGTTCCCGCGCAAAGTTGAAGGCAGTGATCAGGAAGGCCCGCTGGGTGATTGGGCGGTGTACAACCAAGTCGCTGGCGGCACCGGGCAAGCGGCACGCCTGCTGCCGATTGGCACCAAGCTGCCTAACCCCATCGGCATGTTTGATGTGATCGGCAACGCTGCGGAAATGGTTCAGGAGTCGTTCCAACTGGTGCACGCCGGGCGCCGCCAGGGCACCTACGGCGGTTTTGTGGTCAAGGGCGGCAACTACCTGGAAGGTGAAACCACGCTGTTTACCGGTATGCGCCGCGAATACCCACTCTTCGCCGCCGACGGCACCGAACAGCTAAATGAAACCACCGGCTTTCGCGTCGCCCTGGGCGCCCTCTCCGCTCCGCGTTCGCGCTACAAAGAACTGCAAACCCAGTGGCAAAAAGAAGGTCGCCTGGCCGGCCTGACCGACGCCATCGACGATTCCCAAGACCCAACCAAAAGCCTGGACAGCGTAATTGCCGCCAGCACCGACCCGGCCCTGCAAGCGCAGTTAGGCATGATTAACGAGGAGCTGAAACGAAACGTCTCGCTGATTGCCCAACAACGCGAGGAAGCGGCCGGCAACCTGATTCAGTCAGCGGCGCTGGTGGCCGAAACCATCAACAACTACAACATCCGTTTGACCAATTTGAAAAAAAGTCAGGAACAAGCAAAGGCCAACAAGGACGAAGCCTCAGCTAAGC
>NZ_JBBNAH010000086.1:0-2992 GCF_037994325.1 Pseudomonas sp. | reverse complement strand
AATGGTGTGGTGTGCGAGCAAAACGCTAGGCGCGTATAGCACACCCTACGTTTGCAGTTCATCCAGGTCTGCAAACAACTGCAATGCCTCAGGGTTGGCCAGCGCATCGGTGTTTTTCACCGGCTGGCCATGCACCACATTACGCACCGCCAATTCGACGATTTTGCCGCTGATGGTGCGGGGAATATCCGCTACGGCAATGACCTTGGCCGGTACGTGCCGTGACGTGGTGTTAGCGCGGATTACCTCGCAGATGCGGCTTTGCAGCGCCTCATCCAACGTAACCCCCTCGCGCAGCCGCACAAACAACACCACACGCACATCGCCCTGCCATTGTTGGCCGATGGCGATGGACTCCAGTACCTCTTCGACCTTTTCCACCTGCCGATAGATTTCCGCGGTGCCGATGCGCACGCCACCGGGGTTAAGCACGGCATCTGAGCGGCCATGAATAATCAGGCTGCCGCGCGAGGTTTCTTCGGCGTAGTCGCCATGGGCCCAGATGCCGGGGAAGGTCTCGAAATAAGCGGCGCGGAATTTCTCGTCGTTTTTGTCATTCCAGAACACCACCGGAATACTCGGGAAGTGCTTGCTGCACACCAACTCGCCTTTTTCGCCGATCAGGCGTTTGCCGTCGTCGTTCCACACTTCGACCGCCATGCCCAGGCCCTTGCACTGGATTTCGCCGCGGTATACCGGCAACACCGGATTACCCAAGGCAAAGCAGGAAACGATATCGGTGCCGCCGGAAATAGACGACAGGCACACCTCGGCTTTAAAGGCGCGGTACACGTAATCAAAACTCTCGTGGGACAGCGGCGAGCCGGTGGACAAAATGGTTTTTAGCGCCTTGAGCGAGTGGCTTTTGGCAGGCTCGACTTCAGCCTTTTCCAACGCTGCCAGGTACTTGGCGCTGGTGCCGAAAATGCTGATGTTTTCGGCGTCGATCAGGTCCATCAAACGTTCTGGCCCGGGTTGGAACGGAGAACCATCAAACAGCACCAGTGTGGCGCCGATGGCCAAGCCTGAGACCAACCAATTCCACATCATCCAGCCGCAGGTGGTGTAGTAAAACAGCGTGTCGTCGGCCGTGAGGTCGGTGTGCAAACCGTGTTCTTTCAGGTGCTGCAGCAGCACACCGCCGGTGCCATGCACAATGCACTTGGGCACGCCGGTGGTGCCGCTGGAATAGAGGATATACAGCGGATGATCAAAGGCCACCTGGGTGAACTTCGGCTCGCCACCAGGTTGGAAAAACTCGCTCCAGAGCGCCACCTTGGCGTTGCTCTGATAGTCCTCCACGCGTGCCTCAGGACGGGAATAAGGCACCACCACTAGCTGCTGCAATGTTGGCATCTGCGCAAGAATTTCATTGAGCTTGTCGGTCTGGTCAATGCTGTTGCCGGCATAGCGATAACCGCCTGCGGCGATCAGCACCTTAGGCTCAATCTGACCAAAACGGTCGATCACCCCTTGGGTACCAAAGTCCGGCGAGCAAGACGACCAGGTTGCGCCGAGGCTTGTGGTAGCGAGCATGCCCACCACCGTTTGCCAGGTATTGGGCATCACCGCCGCCACCCGATCACCCTGGCCGACGCCGACTGCCGCCAACGCCTTTTGCAGCCCCGCCACCTGCGCGGCCAACTCGCGATAGGTCAGCACCTCACGGCCGCCATCCTCCGCAATGGCCACCAGCGCCGGGTGCTCATCGCGGCGGCGCAGCAAGTGCTCAGCAAAGTTCAGTGTGGAGCCTGGGAACCAGCGGGCACTGGGCATGTGCACGCCTTCTTCCAACACCCCATGCGCCGGGGTGCTAAAACGCACAGCAAAGAAATCGACAATCGCCTGCCAAAACGCCTCGCGCTCAGACACGCTCCACGCATGCAGCTGCGGATAGTCGGCCAGCTCAAGGTGATGACGGCTATTGATAAAGCGGCGGAAGGCGTCCATCTGGGTGGCGGCGACGCGGGCTGGGGAGGGTGTCCAGAGGGGCTGGGTCATAGCTGAAGTCCTGAGCGGAGCGTGGCGTGATTTTAGCGGCTAACCATCACCGTAGTTGACGCCGTTTCGCTTGAGGCGGTTCCTGCAAAATAACGGCTCAGCCTGCTGGTCAGGTATTGCCCCTTGGTGCGCACAGCACACCCTACGAGCTGCGAGGGTAGGGTGTGCTGTGCGCACCAGCGTTTTACCGGGGTTACTGCGCCAACCACCCGCCATCCATATTCCACGCTGCGCCACGCACCTGCACAGCGGCATCGCTGCATAAAAACAACGCTAATTCGCCCAATTGTTCCGGCGTGACGAAATCCAGCGAGGGCTGTTTTTCTGCGAGCAGGTCATGCCGTGCCTGTTGGGCATCGCCAGTGGCTTGGGCGCGGTCGTCGATTTGTTTTTGTACCAGTGGCGTCAGCACCCAGCCGGGGCAGATGGCGTTGCAGGTGACGCCGGTGGTGGCGGTTTCCAGAGCCACGCTTTTGCTTAGGCCCACCAGCCCATGTTTAGCGGCGACGTAGGCGCTTTTGCCGGCCGAGGCGGCCAGGCCGTGGGCGGAGGCGATATTGATGATGCGCCCCCAGTTGCGCTCACGCATGCCGGGCAGGGCCAGGCGGGTGGTGTGGAAGGCCGAGGTCAGGTTGATGGCGATAATGGCGTCCCAACGCTCGACGGGAAATTCTTCTACCGGCGCGACGTATTGGATGCCAGCGTTGTTAACCAGAATGTCGATGCCGCCAAAGTCGCGTTCGGCGTAGGCGATCAAGTCTTCGATTTCGTTCACCTTGGACACATCCGCCGGGTGATGGCCAACCTTGCCGCCAAATGCGCCCACCTCATTAATGGCTGCGCTGGCATCGCCAAAGCCGTTGAGCACCAGATTAGCGCCGGCTTTGGCCAGGACCAGGGCAATGCCTAAGCCAATGCCGCTGGTGGAGCCGGTAACCAGTGCGGTTTTGCCCGAAAGAGTCGTCATGAATACCTCACACAATGCCAGTGG
>NZ_JBBNAH010000085.1:0-11063 GCF_037994325.1 Pseudomonas sp. | reverse complement strand
GTGGAACCGGGTGGCCAGCAATGCCAGGTCGGCATCCATTCGCTCGGGGCGCAGGGCAAATGGCTGGTCGAACGGCGATTGGTCCTTATCAAATGGGGTGTACGACGCGCACTGCAACTTGTGCGTTGGCGTGGCGGCATCGGGCAGTACAAGCGGTTTGCCCAGGCCGTACCACAGGCCGCCAATGGCGAACACGGCGAGCAAGAAGGCAAACGCATAGGGCAAGACGGGAAAACGTGAAGGTGCGGGCATAGTGTTTAGGCGCGTCTGGGAGCAAAGCCGCGCAGTTTACCTGCATTCCCGTTATTTAGCGTAGAGGCGCCGTGGACCAGTGTTAGCGCATGTAAATGATGCTGGCTGGCGGGTTGTTGAACGCGCGTTCAATCAAAAAAATCAAGGGTTTGCAATCGCCAAAATGACGTTCTGCCGGGCATAGATAACTGCCTTGTCGTTTCCAGCTGGGCGGTGTCGTTTCTTGACTGTGTTCATGTCGTTCTCGGAGCAGGTGCCATCATCGGTTGGGTCGATTATCGACGCGTCGGCACACGACTGACTCAGGGCGTGGGCCTGCAACACGGTTGCATGGGCATCGCTACTAGATAGAGCAAAGACAAACAAAACCACCTGCCACTCGGCAGTCGCCGGGCCACTATTTTCGGGGAACAGACTTATGAGCAAAATGCGTCGGTTATTGGGTTTGGGTGCCGGTTTGGCACTGGCACTGAGCACCGGTTTGGCAGGTGCGGCAGATAAACCCACATTGAAAATCGGCTATGTCGATGGCTGGTCCGACAGCGTCGCCACCACCCACGTGGCCGCAGAAATCATCAAAGAAAAACTCGGCTACGACGTACAGCTGATGCCTGTTGCCACCGGCATCATGTGGCAAGGCGTGGCTAAAGGTCAGCTCGACGCCATGCTCTCAGCCTGGCTGCCAACCACCCACGGCGCCTACTACGAAAAGCTCAAGGACCAAGTGGTCGATCTGGGCCCGAACTTCAAAGACGCCAAAATCGGTCTGATCGTGCCTGAGTACGTAAAAGCCAAATCCATCGGCGACCTGCAAGCCGAGAAAGCCGGCTTTGGCGGCCGCATTGTTGGCATCGACGCTGGTTCAGGCGTGATGCTGAAAACCGACCAAGCGATCAAAGACTACGGCCTGGACTACAAACTGCTGGCCAGCTCCGGCAGCGCCATGACCGCTGAACTGGCTCGTGCCATTCGCTCCGAGAAACCCATTGCGGTAACCGGCTGGATTCCGCACTGGATGTTTGCCAAATACAAACTGCGCTTCCTGGAAGACCCGAAACTGGTTTACGGCGAAGCTGAACATGTGGACAGCGTGGCCAACCCAGGCCTGGAAGCCAAAGCACCAACCGTGGTCGCCTTCCTGAAGAAATTCACCTGGACCCCGGATGAAATCGGCAGCGTGATGCTGGCTGTAGAAGAAGGCGCCAAGCCTGCAGAAGCCGCCAAGAAGTGGGTGGCAGAGCACCCGGACCGCGTTAACGAGTGGCTGAAGTAAGTTAGCCCGCGTTTTACCAACAAAGCCGCTCACTGAGCGGCTTTGTTGTTTCTGGGGGGGTTGTGTTTGTTCATAAATCGCTTGGTGCGCACAGCGCACGCACCCTACAAAGCCAACGCCGCGCCGTAGGGTGTGCTGTGCGCACCAGGTGGACGTAGGTAGGGTTGCGACCATGGTCGCGAATAAGACTAAGGTCGTCTGTCTTCCGGCCATGGGCGAACTAGAGTTACCTCACCAGCAACCCGTGCTGCGGAGGATAAAAATAAAATGAACGACAGCATCTACGAGCGAATTGAAAAGAGCTCGAAGTTTAGAGAATTGGTAGCCAAGCGCGAGCGTTTCGCTTGGATACTGTCCGCCATCATGCTTGGCCTGTATGTGGCCTTCATCTTGATCATTGCGTTCGATCCCGCGCTGTTCGGTACGCCGATCAGCGAAGGGTCGCCGACGACGTGGGGTATTCCGGCCGGTATCGGCCTGATCCTCTCGGCCTTTGTGCTCACCGGTATTTACGTATACCGCGCCAATGGCGAGTTCGACGATCTGAACCAAGCCATTCTGGATGAGGTGAAGCAATGATTGCCCGTATTCTTGCCGCCTGCGGCTTGCTCGCTTTTACCCAGGCCGGTTGGGCTGCCGACGCCATTTCCGGTGCGGTCCAACGCCAGCCCGTCAACGTCTCCGCCATTGTGATGTTTGTCGCCTTTGTGGGCGCCACGTTGTTCATCACGTATTGGGCCTCCAAGAAAAATAACTCCACCGCCGACCATTACGCCGCTGGCGGCAAAATCACTGGTTTTCAGAACGGCCTGGCGATTGCTGGCGACTATATGTCGGCGGCCTCGTTCCTGGGTATTTCCGCGCTGGTGTACACCTCCGGTTATGACGGCCTGATCTACTCGATCGGCTTTCTCGTCGGCTGGCCGATCATTCTGTTCCTGATCGCCGAGCGCCTGCGCAACCTGGGCAAATACACCTTTGCCGACGTGGCGTCCTATCGCCTGAAGCAGAAAGAAATTCGCACCCTGTCGGCCAGCGGTTCGCTGGTGGTGGTGGCGTTTTACTTGATCGCACAGATGGTCGGTGCCGGTAAGTTGATCCAACTGCTGTTTGGTCTGGACTACCACGTCGCGGTCATTCTGGTTGGTATCTTGATGGTGCTCTACGTGCTGTTCGGCGGCATGCTGGCCACCACCTGGGTGCAAATCATCAAGGCGGTGCTGTTGCTGTCCGGTGCCTCGTTCATGGCGCTGATGGTGATGAAACACGTCAACTTCGACTTCGGCACGCTGTTCTCCGAAGCGGTGAAAGTGCACGCCAAAGGCCAGGCCATCATGAGCCCTGGGGCGCTGGTGAGTGACCCGGTATCGGCGATCTCCCTTGGCTTGGCGCTGATGTTTGGTACCGCCGGCCTGCCGCACATTCTGATGCGCTTCTTCACCGTGAGCGATGCCAAAGAAGCCCGTAAGAGCGTGTTCTACGCCACTGGGTTTATCGGCTACTTCTACATCCTGACCTTTATCATCGGCTTCGGCGCGATTCTGCTGGTAAGCACTAACCCGGCGTTTAAAGACGCTGCCGGCGCGCTGTTGGGCGGTAACAACATGGCCGCAGTGCACTTGGCCAATGCGGTTGGTGGCAGCTTGTTCCTGGGCTTTATCTCGGCAGTTGCCTTTGCCACCATTCTGGCGGTAGTGGCTGGGTTGACCTTGGCCGGCGCGTCGGCGGTGTCGCACGACATCTACGCCAGCGTGATGAAAAACGGCAAAGCCAACGAAAAAGATGAACTGCGTGTCTCGAAGATCACCACCATCGCCCTCGGCGTACTCGCCATTGGCCTGGGCATTCTCTTTGAGAAACAGAACATCGCCTTTATGGTTGGCTTGGCGTTCTCCATTGCTGCCAGCTGCAACTTCCCCGTGCTGTTCCTCAGCATGTACTGGAAAAACCTCACCACCCGCGGCGCTATGGTCGGTGGCTGGTTGGGCCTGATTACCGCGGTCACCCTGATGATCCTTGGCCCAACCGTTTGGGTGCAGGTACTGGGTAACGCCAAGGCCATCTTCCCGTACGAATACCCAGCCTTGTTCTCGATGGTCGTAGCCTTTGCTGGTATCTGGTTCTTCTCCATTACCGACAAATCCACCTCGGCCGGCGAAGAGCGCGCACGCTTCCTGCCGCAATTCGTGCGCTCGCAAACTGGCCTGGGTGCCAGTGGTGCAGCTGCACACTAACGAGCAAAACTCTGAGTGATTTGGGCAGCCTTCGGGCTGCCTTTTTTTATGCCGTTTCACTTAGCGCAATCCATCCGTCATTCCCGCAGGGCGGGACTCCAGATTCTTGTGGGCAGCGGTGTTCGGCGCAGCGTCCTGGATCCCCATTTTCGTGGGGATAACGGAGTAGCGGCGGGTTTTGTGCAGGCCATAAAAAACCCCGCCTGGGCGGGGTTTTTTAATGTTGGCGGGAACTAGATCCTGCCAAGCAACGCCAGAATGATCACGATGATCAAAATGGTGCCCAGAATGCCTGACGGGCCGTAGCCCCAGCTTCTGGAGTGCGGGTACAGCGGCAGACCGCCGACCAGGAGGAGAATAAGTACCACGATCAGAATTGTGCTGAGGCCCATGGTTGGATTCCTTGTTCTAGACCATTAAATGCAACTTCCTTCAGAGGCCGCCCACAACCGTTGCGCTTGCCTCGTCTATTAACTACGACTCAGGCTGCTTTCTAATGATTCAGGTTTTTTTCTGCGGCGTTGAGGAGACGTGACAATGGGCTATCGCCTGGCAGCCGACGCCGTGGTGTTGGTGCACTTGTTGTTTATCGTGTTTGTGCTGTTTGGCGGCTTGCTGGTGCTGCGCTGGCGATGGTTGGCGTTACTGCATTTACCAGCCGTTGCGTGGGGCGCCGCGGTGGAATTCCTACACCTGTACTGCCCGCTGACGCCGTTGGAAAACCACTACCGTCAGGCGGCGGGGCAGGCCGGTTACGAGGGTGGGTTTATCGAGCATTACCTGATCCCGCTGATTTACCCCAGCGGCCTGACCCATGAGTTGCAACTGCTGTTTGGTAGTGTGGTGGTTGTGCTCAACGGCGCGGTGTATCTGTACCTGTTATGGCGCCTTATAAACCGCCGCGAAGGCCGGGCATGAGTGCGGTTTGCTTAGGTCATTCAGCAGCCTAATGGTGCGTGGGCTAGGCAAATGCCTTCGCTACACTGGCATCACTCCTCACCCATAACGACTACAGATAACAAGGCAGCCTTACTATGCAAAATCGCATGATGATCACCGGCGCAGGTTCTGGCTTGGGCCGCGAAATCGCGTTGCGTTGGGCGCGCGAAGGCTGGCAATTGGCGCTCTCCGATGTCAGCGAGCCGGGCCTGGCCGAAACCCTGAAGCTGGTGCGCGAAGCCGGCGGCGACGGTTTCACCCTGCGCTGCGACGTACGCGACTACAGCCAGCTGACGGCTCTGGCACAAGCCTGCGAAACCAAATTCGGCGGCGTCGACATTATCGTCAACAACGCCGGTGTGGCCTCCGGTGGCTTTTTTAGCGACCTGTCGCTGGAAGACTGGGATTGGCAGATTTCCATCAACCTGATGGGCGTGGTCAAAGGCTGCAAAGCCTTCCTGCCGCTGCTGGAAAAAAGCAAAGGCCGGATCATCAACATCGCCTCCATGGCGGCGCTGATGCAGGGCCCGGCGATGAGCAACTACAACGTCGCCAAGGCCGGTGTGGTGGCGCTGTCGGAAAGCCTGTTGGCCGAGCTTAAGCAACAGGAAATCGGTGTGCACGTGGTGTGCCCATCGTTCTTCCAGACCAACCTGATGGACTCCTTCCGCGGCCCAACTCCAACCATGAAAGCCCAGGTTGGCAAGTTGCTGGAAAGCAGCCCAATCAGCGCTGCAGACATCGCCGACTACATCTACACCTCGGTGGCCAACAACGACTTTATGATTCTGCCCCACGAACAAGGCCGCATGGCTTGGGCGTTAAAGCAGAAGAACCCAAACGCGCTGTACAACGAAATGGCGGTGATGGCCGAAAAGATGCGCGCCAAAGGTAAATAACGCCTCAGCGGTTAAAACTTGTCTGACTGGTCAATTATTTTGCCAGTCAGGCTTGTGAGGCACCGTTGTTGAATAGTAGGGTTGCTGGCCCGGCCTGCCTGGTCGTTGCTATGTTGACTACTCCTGTGAAACCCATCCCTCGGGCGCTTTTATTCGTCGCCCTGGTGTTGGCGGCGATCAATTTGCGCCCCGGCATCACGTCCCTCGCGCCGCTGATCGAACTGATCGCTAACGAACTGTCCCTTAGCCGTGGCCTGATGGCCCTGACCACCGCCTTACCGGTGTTGTGCATGGGTTTGCTTGCCCCTGTGGCGCCACGTTTGGCCGTGCGCTTTGGTTTGGAACGCACTATCGCCGCTTGTATGGCGTTGATTGGCGGGGCGGTGGCGCTGCGCCTGTTTGGCCATAACGCGGTGGTGCTGATTGGCAGTGCGGTGTTTGTGGGTGCCGGTATTGCCGTGGCCGGGCCGCTGTTGTCGGGCTATATCAAGCGCCATTTTGTCGGCAAGGTTGGCCGCGTGGTGGCGTGGTATTCCTTTAGCATGACCATCGGCGGCGCCGGTGGCGCGGTGCTCACCGGGCCTCTGACTTCGGTGTTCGATGAACGCTGGCATTGGGGTTTGGCGATCTGGGCGGTGCCGGCGTTATTAGCCTTGCTGATTTGGCTGTGGGTGCCGAATAAAAAGGAAAACCCGGCAGAGGTGGGCAGTGGCGGCGGGTTGCCGTGGCGCGAGCCGCGGGCCTGGGTAATCACTGGTTTCTTCGCCATTCAGGCTGGCTTGTTCTACACCTTGGCCACCTGGCTGTCGGCGCGTTATCTGGAAGTGGGCTTCTCGCCATTGCAGAGCAACACCTTATTCAGCTCGTTCATGATGATCGGCCTACCGAGCGCCTTTGTATTGCCCTGGTTGGCGCAGCGCTACGACAACCGCGCGCAGTTGCTGCTGGTGTGCGCTATTACCTCGAGCGTGTGCCTGGGCATGATTTCCTTCCTGCCAACGTTACTGCCGCAACTCTGGGCGCTGCTGTTGGGCTTTGCCCTAAGCGGCTCGTTTGCGTTGTCGCTGGTGCTGCCGATGTACGAAGTGAACACGCCGCTGGCGGTTAGTCGCTGGACGGCGATGATGCTCTGCGCCGGCTACTGCATCAGCAGTTTTACGCCGATCCTCACCGGCTTGGTGCGGGATATCACCGGTAGCTATCAGGTGCCGTTTATCGTGCTTACAGGCCTTGCCACCAGCATGATTGTGCTGGCGTTTATGCTGCGACCACGCAAAGCCCAGGACGCCAGCAGCCCTGTCGCGCAGCAGTAACAATTTGCCGCACCAGAGCGCAGCCCGCGTGGGCTGCGGCTTTGTGACGGTGGCATGACGGTATTTCTCTACTAGCATTACCGACTGGCAGTTTTGTCGATTTGCTCACGGCGGTTATCTGGCATAATCGCGCCCCCTTTCGACCTGAACAGAAAACCACATGTTTGATCTTTTCAGCGGGCTAGAGCCCTGGGTGCTCGTCAGCTTGATCCTGGCCCTGGCGTTCGTCCTGTTCTTCGAGTTCATCAACGGCTTTCATGACACCGCCAACGCGGTGGCGACGGTCATCTATACCAAGGCCATGCCGCCACATTTGGCGGTGATGCTGTCCGGCCTGTTCAACTTTCTCGGTGTATTGCTTGGCGGTGTCGGCGTGGCCTATGCCATCGTGCATTTGCTGCCGGTTGAGCTGCTGATCAACGTAAACACTGGTCACGGTCTGGCCATGGTGTTCTCGCTGCTCGCTGCGGCTATCACCTGGAACCTGGGCACCTGGTACTTCGGTATTCCGGCCTCCAGCTCGCACACCCTGATCGGCTCCATTCTTGGCGTGGGTCTGGCCAATGCGCTGATCACCGACATTCCCCTGGCTGACGGGGTGAACTGGCAGAAGGCGATCGACATCGGTATGTCGCTGATCGCTTCGCCTATCGCCGGTTTTGCCGTGGCGGCCTTGGTGCTGTTGGGCCTGAAGTGGTGGCGCCCGCTGTCGAAGATGCACAAAACCCCCGAGCAGCGCCGCAAGATCGACGACAAAAAACACCCGCCATTCTGGAACCGTCTGGTGCTTGTGCTCTCCGCCATGGGCGTGAGCTTTGTGCACGGCTCCAACGATGGGCAGAAGGGTATTGGTCTGATCATGCTGGTGTTGATCGGCATCGTGCCGGCTCAGTTTGTGCTGGACTTGAACAGCACCACTTACCAGATCGAACGTACTCGCGACGCCACCGTGCACCTGAGTCAGTTCTACGACCGCAACCGCGACAGCCTGGGCGAGTTCCTGGCCTTGGGCAAAGGCAACACCGCTGAAATGCCGGAGCTGTTCCGCTGCAACCCACAACAGACCGAAGCCACCATCGCTGGCCTGTTGACCGACCTTAAAGGCGTGAGCGACTACCACAGCCTGGCACCGGACACGCGCATTCAAGTGCGTCGTTACCTGCTGTGCCTGGACGACACCGCGAAGAAAGTCGGCAAGCTCGACAGCCTGGCTTCGCGTGAAAAGTCCGACCTCGACAAGCTGCGTAAAGACCTCACCGCCACCACCGAATACTCGCCGTTCTGGGTGATTCTGGCCGTGGCCCTGGCCCTTGGTATCGGCACCATGGTCGGCTGGAAACGCGTGGTACTGACCATCGGCGAGAAGATCGGCAAACAAGGCATGACTTACGCCCAAGGCATGTCGGCACAAATCACCGCTGCCTGCGCCATCGGCCTGGCCAACGTGTTCAGCTTGCCGGTGTCCACCACCCACGTGCTGTCCTCCGGCGTGGCCGGCACCATGGTCGCCAACAAAAGCGGCCTGCAGGGCGGCACCGTACGCAATATCCTGCTGGCCTGGCTGCTAACCTTGCCTATCTCCATGGGCTTGGCCGCTGGGTTGTTCTGGTTGGCTACGCGGTTTGTTGGCTGAGTAAGTAGCTGGAAAGAAAAAGCCCCGCCATGTGCGGGGCTTTTTTATGCAGGTTGATAGTGGGCTGGCCTGTTGGGCTTCGCCTTCGGCTCAACCCAACCTACGAATGCACCGTAGGTCGAGCACAGCGAAGCCCAGCGGGGCAAACTCAACCCAAGCGTGCCAGCCGCCTACAACACATGCTTGGAAATCAGCCGAGAGATTTCCACTATCGACGTACGCCCGGTGAACTCGAACTTCACTTTGCCCAGCGAAGAAAAATAGATCTCCAACTCCGAGTCCAAATCAAACGTGCCCGAGGTTTCTACCGAGTAGGCGACGATGTTTTTGTACGGCAGGGAGGTGAAGTCTTTTTTGCTGCCGGTCAGGCCCTGCACGTTCACCGCGATGATGCGTTTATTGGTAAACACCACGCCGTCGCGCATCGACTTGTAGGAGTCGATCACCTGCTCACCTTCCAGCAATAACGAACTGACACGCTCGGCGTATTCGTCGTTTTGCTTGAGTTTGAAAAAGCCTTTGTTGTTGAAGTCGATCATGGGGAGTGTCCTTTTAACCCGATAAAAATAGAGGCTGGTGGGTGGGCTTTTAAACCAACCGCTTAATCTGCCGATGCCGCCACACCAGTTTGTAATACAGCACCTGCAATACCAGCATGGTCACGTAGGCCAGTGGAAAGGCCATCCACACGCCTTGCAAGCCAAAGTGCGTATCCAGCAGGTAGGCCGCTGGCGTTTGTACGCCGAGGATGCAGAAGATTGAGATGACTACTGGCATCAGCACCACACCGCTGGCGCGCATGATGCCGCCCACCGCGGCTTGGTAGCCGAAGATGAGGATGCTCCACAGCATGATATGCAGCAGGTGTTCGGCCTGGGCGCGGGTGGCGGGGTCGGTGATAAACAGGCCCAGCAGCCAGTGCGAGAGGGCGTAGCCGAGCAGCACCAGGCCACCGGTCAGAAAGGTGTTGATCAGCAGGCCGGTGCGCAAGATGGCGCCGATGCGTTCCAGCTGGCCGGCGCCAATCGCTTGGGCACCGAGAATGGATGCGGTGATGGCAATCGACAGTGCCGGAAATTGCACGTAGTTGGCGATCTGCGTAACCGCGCCGTAGGCAGCAGTGGCCTGCGAGCCGTGTTGGTTGACCAGGGCCAGAATCACCAATTCCGACAGCGAAATCACCACCATCTGCACACCGGTGGGCAGGCCGATGCTCAGCACTTTACCGAGGATTTCACGGTTTAGACGTAGCGCTTTTAGCAGTTCGCGGTCCGGTGCCAGCACATGCTGTTTACTGCGCAGGCGCACGGTCAGAAGCAGCATGGCCAGCAGGTTGCTGATCAAGCCGGCAATGGCGGCGCTTTGAATGCCTAGCGGCGGTAAACCCAACCAGCCTTTGATCAAGGCTGGGGTCAGCAGCAAGCCGGCGACCGTGGAGACGATAAGTGCAAGCAGCGGTGAGAGGGTGTCGCTAACGCCGCGCAACAGCTGAGTGAACAACACGAACACCAGCAGCAGCGGCATGGTCAGCATCATCACCTGCATATAGGCTGTGGCATCGTCTAATACGTCGGCGGGGGTGCCCAGCGCTTGCAAGGCGTGGCGGGCGAAAATGCTGCCGAGCACGGCGGCCACCAGGCCGATCAGTGCGCCAAGGGTGAGAGTGGCACCGGTAATGGCCTTGACCATATGCGGCTCCCGCGCGCCCCAGGCCTGGCCGATCAACACCGAAGCACCGGCGCCCAAACCGATCACCAGGGCGATAAAAAAGAACACGATGGGAAACATCCCCGACACCGCCGCCAATGCCTGGGTACCGAGCATCTGCCCGATGTAAATGCTATTGAGCGTGCCCGACAACCCCTGTAAGAAGTTGGACAGCACCATCGGCACCAGAAAGATCAGATACACCTGCCACAGCGGGCGTTGGGAAGCGGCTTGCATCAAACGGGCTCGCGATTTGGCGGGTGGTCATATCAGCATGAAAGCCGGGGCTTTGCACCTATCCAGCCGAATGCTTTTAACCCGTAGGGCGTGCTGTGCGCACCATGGGACCACGCCAATCGCCTGGTGCGCACAGCGCACCCTACGAGGCTTAGCGGTCAAATCACCCCGGAGTCATCATCGTTAATCAGCTTATGCAACCCGCCCAGGGCTTCGCGCGATTGGGTGCGGCTGAGCAGTTTGCTTTGCGCGGCCGGTGGCAGGTCGGTGATGCGCAGCACGCCTTTGTTCATCAGTACCGAAATCAAGTCGTCAATTACCCGGATCATTTCCAGGTCGCTTTGCTTGAGTTGCAGCAGGTTGCTTTCAACGCTCTGGTTGGCGTACCAGGCTTGCACGTCGTGGTCATCGGCATGGGCCGTGCCGGTGGCGCCGTCGAATTCGGCGGCTTCTACTCGCGTTAGCTCGCCGTAACTGTTGCGCTGGATGTACAGCATCAGCAAACCCTCTTGTTGTAGTTGGTGTAGCGGCGCCGAGTGGCGTGCAAACGCAAACCCTGCCAGTTGTGTGTAGCGC
>NZ_JBBNAH010000084.1:0-4891 GCF_037994325.1 Pseudomonas sp. | reverse complement strand
GTGTCGCAGTGGGAACAAGTGCTGGAGCTGATTAGCGTCGAGCCGGGCAGTGAGGGTTTGATTCAGCTGGGACGTGGTCGTCCGGATCACACCAGCCCCACCCTCAAGCCACTGTTGCGCAGCCTGTCGCGCTTAAGCCGCCGGCAAGACCTCAATACACTGACCTACGGCTGTATTCGCGGCCACCTGCCGCTGCGTAAGCAGATCTCACGGCTGATGCTTGATTCCGGTTGCCAGATCCCCGGCGAAGACATTGTGATCACCACCGGCTGCCACGAAGCCCTGTCAGCGGCAATCCGCGCCATTTGTGAGCCAGGCGATATCGTTGCCGTGGATTCACCCAGCTTTCACGGCGTAATGCAGGCGCTTAAAGGCTTTGGCATGAAGGCGTTGGAACTGCCCACCGACCCACTTACCGGCATCAGCCTGGAAGCGTTGGAACTGGCGTTGGAGCAATGGCCAATCAAGGCCATACAGTTAACGCCCAACTGCAATAACCCCATGGGCTACATCATGCCGGACGCCAATAAGCGTGCGCTTATTGGCCTGGCCCAGCGCTATGACGTGGCGATTATCGAAGACGATGTGTATGGCGAACTGGCCTACCACTACCCACGGCCACGCACGATCAAGTCCTACGACGATGACGGCCGTGTACTGCTCTGTAGTTCCTTCTCCAAGACCGTGGTGCCTGGCCTGAGAATTGGCTGGATCGCGCCGGGGCGTTATCTGGAGCGCGTGCTGCATATGAAATATATGGGCACTGGCACCACCGCGCAGTTGCCGCAAATAGCGCTGACCGAGTTTATCGAGGGGGGACATTACGAGCCGCATATCCGCCGTATGCGCGCGCAATATATGCGCGGCCGCGATCAGATGACCGATTGGGTGACTCGTTACTTCCCCGTCGGTACGCGGGTCAGTCGGCCGCAAGGCAGCTTTATGATCTGGGTAGAAATGCCCGAAGGCTTCGACAGCCTGCGCCTGAACCGCGAGCTTAAACCGCACAAAATACAGGTCGCCCCCGGCAGCATCTTTTCCGCCGCCGGCAAGTACCGCAACTGCTTGCGTATGAGCTATGCCAGCAAGCCCGATGCAAAGATTGAAGCGGCGGTGAAGATTGTGGGTGAAACGGTGAGCAGGTTATTGGCGGAGCATCCGTGAATCGCTAACAGCCCCTCACCCCAACCCTCTCCCGCAAGCGGGAGAGGGAGCTGATTGAGGTGGCCAACAAAAGGTGATTAGTCCCCCTCTCCCGCTTGCGGGAGAGGGGCTAGGGGTGAGAGCAGCGACGATCGGTAATCACCCCGCAATCATTCCCCGCTCGCCAACTTCGCCTGCGTCGGCTCCCCCAACCCACCGCCACGCAGCAACAACACCACAAACCCGGCGGCCCCCACGGCCATCAACAGTGGCAAGGCATGCCCGCTCACCCACTGGCTAACCGCCCCGGTCAGCAGCGGCCCGATCAGGCAACCAATGCCCCATAGCTGCGAGATATGCGCGTTGGCGCGCACTAGCTCGCCGTCGCGAAAGCGCTCGCCAACCAAAATCAGCGACAGGGTAAATAGCCCGCCCGCGCTCGCCCCGAACAGCACCCACACCGGCCAGATCAGTGGCGTATGAAGCAGCAGCGGCACGCACAGGCTGGAGATCATCAGCACCACGCCGCACGCGAAAAACAGCCGCTGGCGGGACATGCGATCGGCCAACATGCCAATCGGCAGTTGCAGCACCGCATCGCCCACGACCACAACGCTGGCCATCAGCAACGCAGTTTCCTGCGTGAAGCCTTGGCGTAGCCCGTAGACCGGCAGCAGCGTCAGCATCATCGCCTCAAAGGCGGCGAACAGGCTGACCGCCCACGCAATCGCCGGCATGCTCGCGCAGAAGGCCCACAGCCCCCGCCCGGACGCGCTGTGGGCATCCACCGCTGGCGCACCAGTGCGGCCCAGCAAAAGCAACGAGCCACCGATCAGCAAGCCGGTGCCGGTCCAAAATCCCAGGTCAGTGGTGGTGCCCAGCAACGTCAGCACCAGCGGACCACAGAGTTGGCTCAACGCATAACCGGTGCCATACAGGGCGACTAACTTGCCGCGCCAGCGGTCCACTGCCAGCTGGTTAATCCAGCTTTCGCCCAGGATAAATACGATTGTCAGCGCCACACCCAGCAGCAGGCGCAAGACCAGCCAGACCGGGTAGCTGGGGATCAGCGCCATGGTGCTGACACCCACCGCACTCACCAGCAAGCAAATCTGCATCAACCCGGTAGTACCAAATCGCGCCGCCAACCGCCCCGCCAGCACCGAGCCCAGCAACACGCCCACCGCCGGCATGGCGGCCATTACGCCAATGGCAAAGTTGCCGTAGCCCCAGCCATCCAGGCGCAGCGAAACCAGCGGCATGGTCACGCCCAGTGCCAAGCCAATGCTGACCACCGACGCCACCACGGCGAAATAGGTACCCCAACGCATGACCACAGATCATCTCCTTGTGCCGGGCCGAAAATAACAACGGCCGGGTTTCCTTTCAGAAACCCGGCCGCAGGTATGGCTCCAAGAGCCGGCCCCTTAAGTCAGGGGCGGACCTTACAGAGGCGCCAGACCGGCCGCCTCAAGATCGTTACAGCTTGATCCAGGTAGATTTCAGCTCGGTGTACTTATCGAAGGCATGCAACGACTTATCGCGACCGTTACCGGATTGTTTGAAACCACCAAAGGGCGCGGTCATATCGCCGCCATCGTACTGGTTCACCCACACGCTACCGGCGCGCAGGGCCTTGGCGGTAAGGTGGGCTTTGGAGATGTTGCTGGTCCATACTGCGGCGGCCAGGCCGTAGATGGTGTCGTTGGCAATCGCCACGGCTTCTTCGGCGGTGTCGAAGGCAATAACCGACAACACCGGGCCAAAGATTTCTTCCTGGGCGATGCGCATGGAGTTGGTCACACCGTCGAAAATGGTCGGCTCAACATAGGTGCCGCCCGACGCTTCCAGGGTACGTTTGCCGCCGGCTACCAGCTTGGCGCCATCGGTATGGCCGGCTTCGATGTAGCTCAGCACGTTGTTCATTTGCTGGGTGTCGACCAGGGCACCGACGTTGGTTTCCGGGTCCAGTGGGTTGCCCGGTTTCCAGCCTTTCAGGGCTTCGATTACCAGCGGTACGAACGTGTCTTTGATCGAACGCTCGACCAGCAAACGGGAACCGGCGGTGCACACTTCGCCTTGGTTAAAGGCGATGGCGCCGGCGGCGGATTCAGCGGCGGCTTGCAGGTCTGGCGCGTCGGCGAAGACGATGTTCGGGCTCTTGCCACCGGCTTCCAGCCACACGCGTTTCATGTTCGATTCGCCGGCGTACACCATCAATTGCTTGGCGATTTTGGTCGAACCGGTGAACACGATGGTGTCCACGTCCATATGCAGAGCCAAGGCCTTGCCGACGGTGTGGCCATAGCCTGGCAGCACGTTAAGCACGCCAGCCGGAATGCCGGCGTCAATCGCCAGTTGAGCGATACGGATGGCGGTCAGTGGCGATTTTTCCGAAGGCTTGAGGACCACCGAGTTACCGGTGGACAGGGCTGGGCCGAGTTTCCAGCAGGCCATCATCAGCGGGAAGTTCCACGGCACGATGGCGCCGACCACACCGATTGGCTCGCGAGTCACCAGGCCGATTTCGTTGTGCGGGGTGGCGGCCACTTCGTCGTAGATTTTGTCGATGGCTTCACCGCTCCACGACAGTGCGCGGGCGGCGCCCGGTACGTCGATATTCAGCGAGTCGCTGATTGGCTTACCCATGTCCAGGGTTTCCAGCAGGGCCAGCTCTTCGGCGTGCTCATCAAGCAAGGCGGCGAAGCGGATCATGATTTCTTTGCGCTCAACCGGCGCTTTGCGCGACCACACGCCAGAGTTGAAGGTGGCGCGGGCGTCTTTGACAGCCAGTTCGGCGTCGGCCAGATCACAGCTGGCGATCTTGCCCAACACACGGCCGTCGACGGGGCTGATGCAGTCGAAGGTGTCACCAGACACCGCAGCGGTGTACTCGCCATGAATAAAGGCGCGGCCTTCGATCTTCAGGTCTTGGGCACGTTTTTCCCAATCGGCGCGGCTCAGGGTGGTCATGTGTGCGTCCTCTTATTAATCGAGCTTTATCGAGACGAAACAGGCGGCGCAAATACCCGCGCCTGTCAAAAATTCTGCAAGGCCTGCTCGGCCCACTGTGCCGGCCACACTAAACCAGAGCTCGGCGCCTTTCCATTATTTTTTACATTAGGCGAGTAAACGCCCTTGTCATGTTCGTTTTATTAAACATAGACTGCGAGCCTCTGCGCCAACCCGGCAAAGCTCGCCGCCGCTGTGCGGGGCTTCGTGACTAATAAAACCAACACCTGGACCCGAGCATGACTATCACCTCTATCGTCGACTTCGCCGCCGCCACAACAGCCGCCGAACACTACCGCCCAGCGGCCGAAAAGGTGCTTAAAGGCGACCCCGAGCAAAGTGTGCGTAACCACTACGCAAGCCCTTGCGGCCAATTCGCCAGTGGTATTTGGGAAGGCGCCGTTGGCCAGTGGAAGGTGAACTACACCGAGCACGAATACTGCGAAATTCTGCAAGGCGTGTCGGTACTGCGTGATGCCGAGGGCAATGCCAAGACATTGCGTACGGGCGACCGTTTTGTGATTCCAGCCGGCTTCTCCGGTACTTGGGAAGTGCTGGAAGCGACCCGTAAGGTCTATGTGATTTTTGAGCAAGCGGCGAGCTGATCGACGCGACTCGTGTTTTTCCTGCGTGAAATTTTAGCCCGCCCCCGCGGGCTTTTTTATGTCCGCGCTACGTAGGGTGTGCTGTGCGCGCCATTGCGCTGCTCGCAATCTCTTGGTGCGCGCAGCACACC
>NZ_JBBNAH010000083.1:0-3930 GCF_037994325.1 Pseudomonas sp. | reverse complement strand
GCCCGAACCTGATCGGCTACAAAGATGGCCTGGGCGATATCGAGCTGATGGTGTCGATCCGTCGTCGCCTCGGTGACCGTTTCAGCTACCTCGGCGGCTTGCCGACCGCTGAAGTTTACGCCGCTGCCTACAAGGCCCTGGGCGTACCGGTTTACTCCTCGGCGGTGTTCAACTTCATCCCGAAAACCGCGATGGATTTCTACCACGCCATTGCCCGCGACGATCACCAGACCGTTGGCAAAATCATCGACGACTTCTTCCTGCCGTACCTGGACATCCGCAACAAGCGCGCCGGTTACGCCGTGAGCATCGTTAAAGCTGGCGCCAAAATTGCTGGCTACGACGCTGGCCCAGTACGCGCACCACTGACCGACTTGCTGCCCGCCGAATACGAGCAACTGGCCGCGCTGATCCACGCGCAAGGTCCGCAATAACCGCTTATTCCGTTCTTAAACCAGCCGCTTATTGAGCGGCTGTGGTTTCTTCAGGAGGCTCCCGTGGCCAACAGCGAACACAAGCGTTTTGACAACTTCATCGGCGGCGAGTGGGTGGCTGGCGCCAGCTACTCAGATAACGTCAACCCATCTGACCTGGCCGATGTGATTGGTGAATACGCCCAAGCCGACGTCGCCCAAGTTAACCAAGCCATTGCTGCCGCCCGCGCCGCGTTTCCGGCTTGGTCCACCTCCGGCATCCAGGCGCGTAGCGACTCCCTGGATAAAGTCGGCAGCGAAATCCTCGCCCGCCGCGAAGAGCTGGGTAACTTGCTGGCCCGGGAAGAGGGCAAGACCCTGCCCGAAGCCATCGGCGAAGTCACCCGTGCTGGCAATATCTTTAAGTTCTTCGCTGGCGAATGCCTGCGTCAGGCCGGTGAAGTGTTGGCCTCGGTACGCCCTGGCGTTTCCGTCGAAGTAACCCGCGAGCCGCTGGGCGTGGTGGGTTTGATCACCCCGTGGAACTTCCCCATCGCCATTCCGGCGTGGAAGATTGCCCCGGCCCTGGCCTACGGCAACTGCGTGGTGCTGAAACCGGCTGACTTGGTACCGGGCTGCGCCTGGGCCATCGCCGAAATCATTTCCCGTGCTGGCTTCCCAGCCGGCGTGTTTAACCTGGTGATGGGGGCTGGCCGTGTGGTCGGCGAAACCATCGTCAACAACAAGCACGTAGATGGCATCAGCTTCACCGGCTCGGTCGGTGTTGGCCGCAATATCGCCAACCAGTGCGTGGCCCGTGGCGCCAAAGTGCAGTTGGAAATGGGCGGCAAAAACCCGCAAATCATCCTCGACGACGCTGACCTTAAAGTCGCTGTGGAGTTGGCGGTACAAAGCGCCTTCTACTCCACTGGCCAGCGTTGCACCGCCTCCAGCCGTTTGATCGTGACTGCCGGCATTCACGACAAGTTCGTCGAAGCGGTGGCCGAGCGTATGAAGTCGATCAAGGTGGGCCACGCCCTGAAAGCCGGCACCGATATCGGCCCGGTGGTTTCCAGAGCCCAACTCGACCAAGACCTTAGCTATATCAGCATCGGCCAGGAAGAGGGCGCACGCCTGGTGGCGGGCGGCGGTTTGGTCACCTGCGACACCGAGGGCTATTTCCTCGCGCCAACGCTGTTTGCCGACAGCACCGCCGAGATGCGCATCAGCCGCGAAGAAATCTTTGGCCCGGTAGCCAACGTGGTGAAGGTGGCGGATTACGAAGCAGCCCTGGCCATGGCCAACGACACCGAATTCGGTCTGTCGGCAGGCATTGCCACCACCTCGCTGAAATACGCCAACCACTTCAAACGTCACGCCCAGGCCGGCATGGTGATGATCAACCTGCCAACCGCAGGCGTGGATTACCACGTGCCGTTTGGTGGCCGTAAAGGCTCGTCCTACGGCTCCCGTGAGCAGGGCCGTTACGCCGCCGAGTTCTACACCACGGTAAAAACCACCTACATCGGTTAAGCCCGAGTCGGTGACGGGGAGGGCGGCGCAGGCCGCTTCCCCACGATAAAAAACGAATTCAGCCAGTCCCGCATAAAAACAAATAGGGAAACGGTTATGAACACAGCACGCTCCGGGCAGGCGCACGCCAGCGCACCCGTCATTACAGAACTGCAGGTTGTGCCGGTTGCCGGGCACGACAGCATGCTGCTCAACCTGAGCGGCGCCCATGGTCCGTTCTTTACCCGCAACATCCTTATTCTTAAAGACAGCGCCGGGAACACCGGGGTTGGCGAAGTGCCGGGCGGCGAACGCATTCGCCAGACCCTGGAAGATGCCCGCAGCCTGCTGCTGGGCCAATCCATCGGCAACTTCAACGGCTTGCTCAATCAGGTGCGCCAGACCTTTGCCGACCGCGACAGCGGCGGCCGTGGCCTGCAAACCTTTGACCTGCGTATCACCATCCATGCCGTTACTGCGCTGGAATCGGCCCTGCTCGATTTGCTTGGTCAGTTCCTCGGCGTGCCGGTCGCCGCCTTGCTTGGCGAAGGTCAGCAGCGCGATGCGGTGGAGATGCTTGGCTACCTGTTCTATGTGGCTGATCGCAGCAAAACCGACCTCGGCTATCGCAGCGAAGACGACGCCGACGACGCCTGGTTTCGCGTGCGCAACCAAACCGCACTGACGCCTGAAAGCATCGTCCGCCAAGCCGAAGCCGCCCATGCCCGCTACGGGTTTAACGACTTCAAGCTCAAAGGCGGTGTACAAGCAGGCAGCGCTGAAGTCGAGGCCATTCGCGCCCTGGCCGAACGCTTTCCCGATGCCCGTATCACCCTGGACCCCAACGGCGGTTGGTCGCTAAAAGAGGCAGTGAGTCTGTGCCGCGATCTGCATGGCGTACTGGCCTATGCCGAAGACCCCTGCGGCGCCGAAAACGGCTTCTCTGGCCGTGAAGTAATGGCCGAGTTTCGCCGTGAAACCGGGCTGCTCACCGCCACCAATATGATCGCCACTGACTGGCGCCAGATGGGCCACTGCATTCAATTGCAGTCGGTCGATATTCCCCTGGCCGATCCGCACTTCTGGACCATGCAAGGCTCGGTACGCGTGGCGCAAATGTGCAACGACTGGGGCCTGACCTGGGGTTCGCACTCCAACAATCACTTCGATATTTCCCTGGCGATGTTTACCCATGTGGCCGCTGCCGCGCCGGGCAAAGTTACCGCCATCGACACCCATTGGATCTGGCAGGACGGCCAGCACCTGACCCACAACCCGCTGCAAATCGTCGGCGGCAAGGTGCAGGTGCCGACCACCCCAGGGCTGGGCGTGGAGCTGGATTGGGAAGCCCTGGCCAAGGCCCACGAGCTGTACCTGGGCATGGGCCTGAACGCCCGCGATGACGCGGTCGCCATGCAGTACCTGATACCCAACTGGACTTTTGATAACAAACGACCTTGTCTGGTGCGCTAACGCCCCACGGTCACCCCAACTACCCCGCCACAACAACAAAAGTGGGAGCACATAACGTGCAAGAGACAAAACCAACCCGTAAGCGCTACCTGATACTGCTGATGCTGTTTCTGGTGACCACCATTAACTACGCCGACCGCGCGACCATCGCCATCGCCGGTTCCAGCTTGCAAAAAGACCTGGGTATTGATGCGGTAACCCTCGGTTATGTGTTCTCCGCCTTTGGGTGGGCCTATGTGCTGGGGCAGATTCCCGGCGGCTGGTTGCTTGACCGTTTCGGCTCCAAACGTGTGTATGCCGCCGGCATTTTTGCCTGGTCGCTGTTCACCTTGCTGCAAGGGTTTGTCGGCGGTATGCCGGTGGCCTGGGCGGTGACCACGCTGTTTATCCTGCGCTTTATGGTCGGCTTTGCCGAAGCGCCATCCTTTCCCGGTAACGCGCGCATTGTTGCTGCCTGGTTCCCCACCGCAGAGCGCGGCACGGCCTCGGCGATCTTCAACTCGGCGCAATACTTTGCCACCGTGTTGTTCGC
>NZ_JBBNAH010000082.1:0-4852 GCF_037994325.1 Pseudomonas sp. | reverse complement strand
CCAGAAAGGCATGGCGCAGCTCGGGGCGGGCGTACTGCTGGTGCATGGTGGTCACCGAATCATGTAAACCTTTTTGATGGTTTCGTGGACGGTGCAGGTGCCTTTCCAGTCTTTGGGGAAGAACGCTGCGGTGTCCGGTTTGATCTCGATCACTTCGCCGCTCTCGTGCACATAGGTGCTGGTGCCTTCGAGGAAGTGGCAGAACTCATCGCTGGTGACATGGCAAAACCACTTGCCCGGCGTGCAAATCCAGATGCCGCATTCCGATTGGCCTTCGGGGCCTTTGTGCAGCACCACACCGGAGACTTTCGATTCGCCTTCGATCATGGTGGGGATGGTGCCCCAGTCTTTGAGGTCGGTGACTTGCAGCGGGTTGTATAGGTATGGGGTAGTCATAAATTTTGGTCCTTTATGAAGATTTCTGTGGGTAGGGTGTGCTGTGCGCACCATTGCGATTGCGGGGAAAACGCCCGGGGCGCGGAGCACACCCTACTTACGCCAGCATGTAGAGGTTGCGGATGGTTTCGATGACTTCGCACTCGCCGGTCCAGCCGGCGGGGAAGAGCACCAGGGTGTTGGCGTGCACTTCAATCACTTCGCCATTGTCTTCGCGATACGTGGCGCGGCCAGAAACGAAATGGCACAGCTCGTCCCGTGGAATCGACAAGCGCCAACGCCCCGGTGTGCATACCCACAAGCCGGTTTCCGGGCTGTTGTTGGGGCCTTTGAACAGCAGGCGGCCGCTGGAGTGGGACACGCCTTCAACGGCGTCGCTTTGCACACCCCAGTCGACCAGGTCGGTACGGGTGCTGACGTCGTACAGCGCCGGGGCGCTGCTCGGGGTTGGGTTAGTCATGGTTTAACAGTCCATCAAGAATGGTGGCCGCGTCTTGCGGGCCTTTACGGGATTGCATATAGGCGCTGGTTTCTTTTAAGCGTGCGGCCATGGCTTGGTCGGTCAGGCAGGCGTCGAGCTTGGCGGCGAGGTCAGCTTCACTCCATTCATAACGATCAAGCTTGAAGCCGTGGCCGCTTTCTTCGGCGCGCATGGCGTTGTCGTGGCCGTCCCACACGTAGGCCATCACGATGGCCGGTTTGCCGAAGAACAGGCACTCGGTAAAGCTGTTATTGCCGCCGTGGTGGATCACCGCGTCGACCTGGGCGATCACCGACGGCTGCGGGAACCAGTTGGAAATCTGCACGTTGTCCGGCAGGTCGGTGTATTCGTCCAGGTGCTCACCGACATTGAACAGCGCGCGGTACGGCAGTTTTCCAATCGCGCTGATAAGCCGCTTAAGCAGCTCAACATCGCCAGAACCCAGACTGCCGAAACTCACATACAGCAGCGCTTTATCGTTGTTGGCTTTGAAGTGGGGAATGTCATACGGCTTGTCGGCGCGCACGCAGCCTTGCAGGTAGTGGAACTGCTCGGGCGGCAGGGCGTGGCGGCGCTCGAATTTCACCGGGTCCGGGTACAGCAGCAGGTTCATAAAGGGCGACGCTTCAAAGAAGGTGCCCAGCGGGTACGGCTGCTCGCCATGGGCGACCAGAAACTCGTTGAAGTCGGCATGAATCGGCCCGACTTCTTCGTCAAAGCGCTTACGGAATTCGGCGTGGCCGGCTTTGTCGTGCACGCTCATGCCGGACAGGTGCGGCGGGATATCCGGGTCTTCAATTTCGTTTTCCGAGCAGGAAATAATCCGCACCCAAGGTTTGCCAAATTGCTTGATGGCCGGGAACAAGATCACGTTATCCACGCAGATCAAATCCGGCTGCACCTTGGCTAGTACGCCGGGCAAATCCTTCTCCGCCCACTTGGCGGTTTCGACGATGGCCGCCCAGCATTCCTTTACGTAGTTGGGGATTTGCTCGAGCGGGCTTTTGCGGAAGTTGGGGATATGGCCGTTGATAAAGTCGACCCAGTACTTGGCCATTTCCTCGGCCGGCATGGGCGCGGACATATTGACCATATGCTCCTCAAAGCCGTAGCCCGAATACACGCCGCTCATGCCCGGGTCGGTGAGGAACACCGCCTTGTGCCCGAGGGCTTCACAGGCCTGGGCAATGCCCACGGAATTCAGGGCCGGGCCGTAAGCGGCTTCGGGAAAGAAGGCGATGACTTTTTGCTTCATGACGCTGTGCTCCTACCTGATTCGTTGTTGTGAAATGGCCTAGCGGATCAGTACGCGGGCATGCCGCGTCTGCCAGCCAAGGCGAATGCTGGCGCCCTGGGCAAACTGGGCGAAGTCGAGTTGTGAGGACGGCACGCGCACGATCAGCGGCTTGTCGCTGAGGGCAGTTTGTACGTGCAGGTTGGTGTCCAGACCGTGGTAGGCGATTTCGACGATCTGGCCGTCCACTTGGTTGACGCAGGCCTGCACCTCGGCCACGGCAGTGGCGTCGTTGAGTACCTGTAAACGCTCGGGGCGAATTACCAGCGCTACCGGTTCGTTGCGCAGCTCGCCAATCGCGGATTCGACCTTGAGGGTGCGGTTGCGCACGCTCACGCTGTTGTCGCTCTGGCGCACACCTTCGAGGATATTGCTCACGCCAATAAAGTTGGCGACAAAGCGGCTGTTGGGGTTTTCGTATAGCTCAGCCGGCGAGCCGCATTGGCAGACCTTGCCGCCGTCGAGCACGGCCATGCGGTCGGACATCACCAGGGCTTCTTCCTGGTCGTGGGTAACGATGATGAAAGTGATGCCGCTCTCGTGTTGCAGGCGCTTGAGCTCCAGCTGCATTTTTTCCCGCAGCTTTTTATCCAGCGCGCCAAGGGGTTCATCCAGCAGCAGTACGCGCGGGCGTTTGACCAAGGCACGGGCCAAGGCCACGCGCTGGCGTTGGCCGCCGGAGAGCTGGTCGGGTTTGCGTTCGGCCAGTTCGCCCAGTTGCGCGGTGGCCAATACCTCGTCCACGCGCTGGCGAATTTCTGCGGCCGGGAGCTTGTCCATTTCCAGGCCGTAGGCGATGTTTTTCCGCACGGTCATGTTGGGGAACAGGGCGTAGCTCTGGAACATCAGGTTCAGCGGGCGCTTGTTGGCCGGCAGCGGCGAGATATCGGTGCCGTCCAGATAAATGCAGCCGCCGCTCGGCGTTTCAAAACCGGCGAGCATGCGCAGCAAGGTGGTTTTGCCGCAGCCGGAGGGGCCGAGCAGGGCGAAGAATTCGTTCTCGCGGATGCTTAGCGACACCTGATCTACCGCCACCAAGTGGTCGCCGTAACTTTTGCTGACCTTGTCCAGGACCAGTACGTTCTTTGCTTCATTCATGGGCGGTGGGAGCCTTGTTCAAACGCTGCGATGCCAGCAGCGCGGTGATGCTCACCAGCATCACCAGCGTCGCCAGGGCATTGATTTCCGGGGTGACGCCGAAGCGGATCATGGCGTAGATCTGCATCGGCAACGTGGTCGAGGCCTGGCCTGAACCGGAGTTGAAAAAAGCGATGATGAATTCGTCCACCGACAGGGTGAACGCGAGCAAACCGCCCGCCAAAACGCCGGGGAAAATCGCCGGCAGCAGCACCCGGCGCAGGGTGGTAAACCAGCCGGCGCCCAGGTCAATCGAGGCTTCAAGAATCGAGTAATCGAAATGCTTGAGGCGGGTGCGCACCACCGCGCAGACAAAGGCGATGTTGAACACCGCGTGGCTGATGATGATTGAGTGCAGGCCCAGGCCCATTTTCACTAAGTTGAAAAAGCTCAACAGGGCGATGGCCAGCACAATGTCAGGGATGATCATCGGCGCCATCAACAGGGTGTCGGCGACGTGGCCTTGCTTCTCACCTTTACGACGCAACTCCACGCCCAAGGCCAGCAACGTGCCAAGCACACAGGCGATAAAGGTCGAAGTCAGCGCGACGATCAAGGTGTTAAGCGCCGCCGACAGCACCGCGCTGTTATTGGCCAGCGCGCTGTACCACTTGAGTGAGAAGCCGGTCCAGGTGGTGGGCAAGCCCGACTTGTTAAACGACAACAGGATCAACACCAGAATCGGCACATAGAGGAAGGCATACACCAACCACAGGTGGGCGCCGAGCACGGTGGAGCTGGTCATGGTTTGCCGGCTCATGCTTTGCCCTCCGCCGCACGACGGGCCAGCAGTGCCTGTACAAACAGCAGCAGCAACATAATGGCGATGAGGATAAAGCTCAGCGCCGAGCCAAATGGCCAGTCGCGGGCGGTCAAAAACTGCGAATAGATCAGGTTGCCGACCATCTGCACCTGCTTGCCGCCGAGCAAATCGGCGGTGATGAAGTTGCCGATGCTCAGCACAAAGACAAACACAGAACCGGCAGCGATGCCGGGCACGCTCAGCGGCAGAATAATCCGGCGAAAGGTCATCCAGCCGGAGGCGCCGAGGTCGCGCGAGGCTTCCCACAGCTCGCCATTGATGCGCGACAGCGAGGAGTAAATGGCCAGAATCACAAAGGGGATGTAGTTGTACACCAGGCCCAACACCACCGAGCTTTCGGTATAGAGCAGGCTGATGGGCTCGCCGCTGTAACCGAGGGTGGCCGCCAGCTTGTTCAGCAGGCCTTCGCGGTTAAGCAGTACGATCCAGGCGTAGGTGCGGATCAGGTAATTGCTCCAGAACGGCAGCATTACCAGGAACAGATACACCGGCTGACGATGGCGTGGCGCGCGGGCAATCGCATAGGCGGCGGGGTAGCCGATCAGCACCGCAAACAGGGTGGCCAGCGCGGCGATTTTCGCCGACTTGAGCAGAATGCCCAGGTACAGCGGGTCGAAGGCGCGGGCGTAGTTGTCCCAGGTAAAGGTCCAGTCGATGCCGCCATAGGCACCGCGCTCGACAAAGCTGTAGACCAACACCAGCAGGCACGGCAGCACTAAAA
>NZ_JBBNAH010000081.1:0-2842 GCF_037994325.1 Pseudomonas sp. | reverse complement strand
TTTATGGCACTTAGCGTGTTCGACCTATTCAAGATCGGTATCGGCCCTTCCAGCTCCCATACCGTCGGGCCTATGCGCGCGGCCGCGCGGTTTGCCGAAGGGCTGCGCCGCGACGACCTGCTCGGCCAAACCGCCTCGGTAAAAGTCGAGCTCTACGGCTCACTCGGTGCCACCGGCAAAGGCCATGGCAGCGATAAAGCCGTGCTGCTCGGCCTGGAAGGCGAACACCCCGACACCGTCGACACCGCCACGGTTGATGCGCGCCTGGCCGCCATTCGTAAAAACGGCCAGCTCAATCTACTGGGCGAACACACCATCGCCTTTGTGGAAAAACAGCACCTGGCGATGATCCGAAAACCGCTGCCACAACACCCCAACGGCATGATCTTTCGCGCCTTCGACGCCGCCGGCCTGCAACTGCGCAGCCGCGAGTATTACTCGGTGGGCGGCGGCTTTGTCGTCGACGAGGACGCCGCCGGCGCCGACCGCATTGTTGAAGACGCCACCGTACAGCCCTACCCCTTTAAAAGCGGTGACCAACTGCTGGCCCACTGCGTTGAACATGGCCTGACCATCAGCCAACTGATGCTCGCCAACGAAAGCGCCTGGCGCCCGGAAGCCGAAACCCGCGCCGGCCTGCTGCGCATTTGGCAAGTGATGCAAGACTGCGTCAAAGCCGGCTGCCACAACGAAGGCATCATGCCCGGCGGCCTGAAAGTAAAACGCCGCGCTGCCGCCCTGTACCAACAACTGCGCAATAGCCCGGAAGCGGCGCTGCGCGATGCGCTGTCGGTGTTGGATTGGGTCAACCTCTACGCCCTCGCCGTTAACGAGGAAAACGCCAGCGGCGGGCGCGTCGTCACTGCGCCCACCAACGGCGCGGCCGGCATTGTGCCGGCGGTGCTGCACTACTACGTGCGCTTTATCCCCGGCGCCAACGACGACGGCGTGGTGCGCTTTCTGCTCACCGCCGCCGCCATCGGCATTCTCTACAAAGAAAACGCCTCGATTTCCGGCGCCGAAGTGGGCTGCCAAGGTGAAGTCGGCGTCGCCTGCTCCATGGCGGCGGGAGGCTTGACCGCGGCCCTGGGCGGCAGCATGGGCCAAGTGGAAAACGCCGCTGAAATCGGCATGGAACACAACCTCGGCCTGACCTGCGACCCCATCGGTGGCCTGGTGCAGGTGCCCTGTATCGAACGCAACGCCATGGGCTCGGTAAAAGCCATTAATGCCGTGCGCATGGCCCTGCGCGGCGATGGCCAGCACTTTGTGTCGCTAGACAAAGTAATCCGCACCATGCGCCAGACCGGCGCGGACATGAACAACAAATACAAGGAAACGGCACGCGGTGGCTTGGCTGTGAACATCATCGAATGTTGACCGCGTCACCTGCTGCCCTCACCCCCAGCCCCTCTCCCGCGAGCGGGAGAGGGGAGACCATCTAAAGCAACACCGCGATCAGTTCCCTCTCCCGCTTGCGGGAGAGGGCTAGGGTGAGGGGCTCTTCCCCCGCCAGAACACAATTTTCAAGGAGCGCACCGATGTCCCAAGAATCCCTGGCCAAAACCCCTCTCCACGCCCTGCACCTGGAACTCGGCGCACGCATGGTGCCGTTTGCCGGCTACGACATGCCCGTGCAATACCCCCTCGGCGTGCTCAAAGAACACCAACACACCCGCGACCAGGCTGGCCTGTTCGACGTATCGCACATGGGCCAAATCATTCTGCGTGGCAGCAACGCCGCCACCGCCCTGGAAACCCTGGTGCCCGTCGACATCATCGACCTACCCGTGGGCATGCAGCGCTACGCCATGTTCACCGACGAAAACGGCGGCATCCTCGACGACCTGATGGTCGCCAACCTCGGCAACGACACCCTGTTTCTAGTGGTCAACGCCGCCTGCAAACACCAAGACCTCGCACACCTGCAAAAACACCTAAGCGGCCAGTGCGAGGTTGAAGCCCACTTCGACCGCGCCCTACTCGCCCTGCAAGGCCCGGCCGCCGTGGCCGTGCTCGCGCGCCTGGCACCAGAAGTGGCCGGCATGACCTTTATGAACTTCCAACCGGTCACCCTGCTCGGCGTGGACTGCTTTGTCAGCCGCTCCGGCTACACCGGCGAAGACGGCTACGAGATCTCCATCCCCGCCGACAGCGCCGAAAAAATCGCCCGCGCCCTGCTCGCCGAACCGGAAGTACACGCCATCGGCCTTGGCGCCCGCGACTCGCTGCGCCTGGAAGCCGGCCTGTGCCTGTACGGCCACGACATGAGCACCGCCACCACGCCCATCGAAGCCGGCTTGCTGTGGGCCATCTCCAAAGCCCGCCGCGCCGACGGCGCCCGTGCTGGCGGCTTCCCCGGTGCCGAACGGGTATTTGCCCAGCAACACGAAGGCGTCGCCAGCAAACGCGTAGGCCTGCTGCCGCAAGAACGCACCCCGGTGCGTGAAGGCTGTGAAATTGTGGATGGCGATGGCAACGTGATTGGCAGCGTGTGCAGCGGCGGCTTTGGCCCCACCCTCGGCGCGCCATTGGCCATGGGCTACGTCAACGCCGGGCACAACGCCCAGGAAAACACCGTATGGGCCCTGGTACGCGGCAAACGCATCCCCATGAAAGTGGCCAAAACCCCATTTGTGCCACAGCGCTACTACCGCGGCTAAACCCACCGCCTGCTCGCCCTACAGGAACAAACGCAATGCCTGCGTTTACCCCGTAGGGTGTGCTGTGTGTTCAGCCGGGAGACATAGGTAACAGGTGTCGGGAGACATAGGTAACGCATTTAGGCTTAGGCAATCCTTCGAATCGGGAGATCGAGTGATGCCATGGTCGGAGCGAAGCA
>NZ_JBBNAH010000080.1:0-3854 GCF_037994325.1 Pseudomonas sp. | reverse complement strand
GGGGTTTTTTATTGGGGCCGAAATACCGTCAGGTAGGGTGGTGCGCACCACTGCGCCTGCCTATAGATCCCACGGTGCGCGTAGCACACCCTACGAGATCAAGAGCTCACGGCGTTTACGCAAGGGGGTTATTTCTTCTCCGCCCGCTCTTTCATGCCCTGCAGGGTTTTAAACGGCGCATCCACCACAAAGCTGTTGGCCAACCACGACGGCACGCTACCACCCGGCTCGGTGGTTACTTGGTAGGTCACTTCAACCTGCCCTGCCCCTTTGGGCACCATTTTCCAGAAGCCGTCGACCTTGGTTACCCGCACAAAACCTTTCTCTTCCGGTTGATAGGTCGGCAAGCCTTCGAGCTTACGCAGCACAGTGCCGTCGGCTTCTTCGGTGGTGGTGACGTGAATAATCGAATCACGCGGGGTAACTGGCCAAGGCGGGCTAAAACGGGTGTACGTCCAGCTCTCGGCACCTTCGCTTTTCAGCAGCTTTTGCTCGCTGCATTGAAAGATCCATTGGCATGAACCGCTGACATCTTCCTGCAAGGCACGCAGGGTTTTGATATCGCTCTTGATGGTGGTGACACCACGGTAGGCTTTGTACTGCGAACCCGGTACTTCGCTGAGAAACACCTTGATGCCGTCTTCATCCTTGGCCACCTTCCAGTCTTCGGCCTGAGCCACGGCGGACGCCATCAAACCCAAGGCGCACACGCCTGCCACTCGACTTAGCAAACCCATCACGAACTCCTTACTGAGGAAACCAGGCGACGCAATTCAATACCTGCGCCTCTATTTTTTATTGGTGTTATTGGCGGGTGGAACCCACATCGAGCGCGGTGGCTTGCTCCAGCCAGCCGAGCAGACGAATCGCCTCCTCGCTGCTGCTGCCGCACACCTCAGGGTCGGCGCCAAACGTCGAGCACACCGCTGGGCGTTCCGGCAAACCAAATAACGCGCACAAATTATCGACCGACAGATGCAGACAACGTTCGCCCGCCGGCTTGCCCAACGGCAAACCCGGAATCGGTGAACTGATGGAAGGGGCGATGCAGCAAGCACCGCAGCCGGCACGGCAAATCATGATGACGTTTACCCTGTGACTGAGCTAAAACCAAGCTGCCACAGACCTGAACGCGCGTGGCGGGCGGCGATTCTACTCGCCGCGCCTAGCGCCGCAAAGCGCCATCCACTACTTCAGACGGGTAATCAGACTGGACGTATCCCAACGCCCGCCGCCCTGCCCTTGTACCTCGGCATAGAACTCATCGACCTGCCGGGTAATCGGCAAGTGCGCGCCATTGCGCTGGGCCTCAGCGAAGACGATGGCGAAATCTTTACGCATCCAGTCCACGGCAAAACCAAAATCGAATTTGCCCTCCAGCATGGTCTGGTAACGGTGCTCCAACTGCCAGGATTGCGCAGCGCCATGGCTGATGATGTCCATTGCGCTCGGCACATCCAGCCCGGCCTTGCGGGCGAAATGCAGCGCTTCGGCCAAGCCTTGCAGCAGGCCACCGACACATATCTGATTGACCATTTTGGTTAACTGGCCACTGCCCACCGGCCCCATCAGCCTTACCCGCTTGGCGTAGCTTTCAATCACTGGCGCAGCACGCTCATAGAGCGCTTTATCGCCGCCCACCATAACCGTCAACATGCCGCCTTCGGCCCCGGACTGGCCGCCAGAAACCGGCGCATCGAGAAACCCCAGTTCCTTTTCCGCCGCCAAAATCGCCATTTCCCGCGCAATATCGGCCGATGCACTGGTGTGGTCGACCAACACACTGCCCGGCGCCATGCCGGCAAATGCGCCGTTCTCACCCAATAACACCGCACGTAAATGTTCGTCGTTGCCGACGCAGGTCATCACCAGCTCCGCGCCCTCAACGGCTTCGCGCGGGGTGGCGGCACTTTCTCCAGCAAACTCCTCACACCAACGCTCGGTCTTGCCCGGCGTGCGGTTGTACACCGTCACTTGATGACCCTCGCAGGCCAGGTGTCCGGCCATAGGAAAACCCATGGTGCCAAGCCCAATAAATGCCACAGTCGCCATACGTCACCTCCTCATTTGGCTTACAGCAAGCTTAGAGTGCTATGGCAAATTGACCGGGAATAATCCCGCCACGAGTGGGTCTATGTGCTTGGGAGCGCCTAGCGCGGGGTTTGCGAGGTGTGGAAAGGCCTTCCATACTGCCAGCCAACGGATGGAGAGAACGATGGGATATTGGTTGGTGATCGACCTGGAGGCCACGACCGAAGAAGGTGGCTGGCCGGTTACAGACATGGAAATTATCGAAATCGGCGCCAGCCTGGTTACGGCTGACGGCCGGGAAATCGACCATTTTCAGCGTTTCGTCCGTCCCCTGCGCCGCCCGCACCTCACCACGTTTTGCCGGCAACTCACCCATATCAGCCAAGCCAATGTCGACAGCGCCGCGCCGCTGGCAGTGGTATGGCCGCTTTTTGAACGCTGGCTCGCCGCCCATCAGCCGCGCTTGGTGGGCTGGGCCAGTTGGGGCGACTACGACCGAAAACAGCTGGAGCAAGATTGGCAGCAGCACCAACTCAGCAGCCTGCTTAGCCAGGTGCCGCACGTAAACCTCAAACAGCGCTTCGCCAAAGCCCGCCAATTGCAAAAGCCGGTCAGCCTGAACAATGCCCTGCAATTGGCCGGATTGAGCTTTCAAGGGCAGCAACACCGCGCTCTGGAAGATGCCCGCAACACGGCACGTTTGCTGCCGTTAGTGCTGCCCCTTTAGACGCACCACGCCACCAACCACCTACACCGTCATCCCCGCGCAGGCGGGGATGACGGTGAGGTACTAGAGCTAATGCCATCGCTCTAGTAGGCGCCTGCACACGTGACGACAGCACCTTGCTTGGGCATACTGGCCGACCCTTTTTTCGTCCCTTTAAAGGAAAAGTCCATGTTCAAGGTCAACGAGTACTTCGACGGCACCGTCAAATCCATCGCCTTCGGCATGGCTGAAGGCCCCGCCACTATCGGCGTGATGGCTGCTGGCGAATACGAATTCGGTACCAGCCAACTGGAAGTCATGCACGTGGTAGCCGGCGCCCTGACCGTTAAGCTGCCAGGCACCGACGCCTGGGAAACCTTCGAAACCGGTAGCAACTTCACCGTGCCGGCCAACAGCAAATTCCAGCTGAAAGTCGCCGTCGATACCGCCTACCTGTGCGAGTACCGCTAAGCTTCCCGCTGTACGCCCGATATAAAACTGGCCAGGCTCGATCCTGGCCGGTTTAGAGCGGCAACCAGCCGCCAGCTCCATTCCTCACTGCCGCGCCTCCGTCACCGCCCATGAACCCTTCATAGCCCGAGTGACACGCCTTAACGGACACTCCCAATGCCTGGGTCCAAGCCTGCTGTCTCGATTGCCATCCCTATTTTGCTGCTGATCATCGCCATGAGCTCGATTCAGGGCGGCGCCGCCCTGGCCAAAGGGCTGTTCCCCGCCGTGGGTGCGGAAGGCGTATCGGCGCTACGCTTAAGCCTTGGCGCGCTGATTCTGTGCCTGATCATGCGGCCGTGGCGTGCCCGCCTGAACCGTTCAAGCATCCAGTCGTTACTGGGTTATGGCGCGTCGTTGGGGCTGATGAACCTAATGTTTTATATGGCGCTCAAAACCATCCCCCTGGGCATCGCCGTTGCGCTGGAATTCACCGGACCACTGGTGCTGGCCATGGTCTCGTCGCGGCGTTTTATCGATTTTGTCTGGATTGCCCTGGCGGTACTGGGCATTGGCTTGCTGCTGCCGATCAACCCGGCCGACAGCGCGCTGGACCCCACCGGCATTGCCCTGGCCCTGGGCGCCGGCGTGTGCTGGGCGCTCTACA
>NZ_JBBNAH010000079.1:0-2565 GCF_037994325.1 Pseudomonas sp. | reverse complement strand
CCCCTATGCCGTAGCGCTGTTACTCAAGCCCGGCGCGGACTGGCACCTGCAGTTGCAAGAAAGCTCAACGCTAAATGAAACATCTGCCGATACAGCCACCGCAGAGTGGCCGCACGCACTTAATCTGGTTCGCGCCTTAAGCGGCGGCAGAACCACCCTGGAGCATCGTTGGAGGAATCGACAATGGAGCTGGCAACAGAACAGCGCCTGAGCCGTTACAGCGCGCCCTATTGGTGGCGCCTGATCGCCACGGCCTTGAGCTTTACCCTGTTTGGCGTTGGCGGCGTGTTTTTGCGCCTGGTGGTTTTCCCGCTGCTGTCGCTGCTGCCCGGCGATGCGGTAAAACGCCGTACCCGCGCGCGCGCCACGGTGAGCTGGACCTTCCGCGCCTTTGTCGAGTTTATGCACCGCACGGGCGTACTGACCTTTGAAGTGCAAGGCATCGAACGCCTAGGCCGCCCCGGGCAAATGGTGATCGCCAACCACCCTTCGCTTATCGATGTAGTGGTGCTGATCGCCTTTATCCGCGACGCCAACTGTGTGGTGAAACAAAGCCTGTGGGACAACCCGTGCATGCGCGGACCAATTCGTGCGGCCGAGTACATCAGCAACAGCGGCAGCATGGATATGCTCGACGAAACCTCTGGTGCCCTGCGGGAGGGGCAAACCCTGGTGATCTTCCCCGAAGGCACGCGCACCACACCGGGCCAGGCGCCGGAGTTTCACCGCGGCGCGGCGGCGATTGCTCTGCGCGGTGCCAGCGTGGTGACGCCGGTGGTGATCAGCGTCACCCCCACCACCCTGACCAAGGCCGAGCCCTGGTACCGCATTCCGTCGCGGCGCTTTCACTTTGAAATGCGTGTCGGCGAGGATATCGACCCCCAGCAGTTTTCCGCTCACAGCTCGGCGCCCATTGCGTCGCGCAAACTCAATGAATATCTGCACCAACACTTTATTAAGGAGCTCGCCAAAGATGAGCGATCTGCAGCTGGAAATTAAAAACCTGATTATCGAAGCCTTGGGCCTTGAAGACATCGGCCCGGACGATATCGACGCCGATATGGCGTTGTTCGGTGAAGGCCTGGGCCTGGACTCGGTTGACGCCCTGGAACTAGGCCTGGCCATTCAAAAGCGTTTTGGCTTCAAAATTGACGCCGACGCCAAAGATACCCGCAAGCACTTCGCCAACGTGGCCAGCCTTGCTGTGTTCGTGTCTGCACAGAAAGCCGCGTAAGAGAGACCACCATGCAAAACCGTGACGAAATTTTCAGCACCCTGCGCGAGTCGCTTGTTGAGCTGTTCGAACTGGAACCTGAGCGCGTCACCCTTGACGCCAACCTGTACCAGGACCTGGAAATCGACAGCATCGACGCCGTCGATCTGATCGACCATATCAAGCGCAAAACCGGCAAAAAACTTGCCGCCGAAGACTTCAAGGCCGTGCGTACCGTCGGTGACGTGGTCGAGGCCGTGTTCCGCCTGGTCAACGCGCCCGCCGTTTGATGGCCTGCGTAATGAGCCGGGCATGAACCGCCTGATTGCACTGGTACTGTTGCTGGCCGGCCTGGCGTACCCCTTTGCGGTGTACTTCGGCCATCAACACCTGTCGCCGCGCTTCTTTGCCTTGCTGCTGGGCGGGCTGTGGCTGGCGCGTTTTCTGACCCAGGGCGCACAGCCGGGCAGTCGCGGCATGGCTGTTGCGGCTTTGTCGTTCTGCTTGCTGCTGGGCCTGGCCGACAGCCCGATCCTACTGCGCTGGTACCCCGCGCTGATCAGCCTGTTCGGTCTGGGTCTGTTTAGCCTCAGCCTGAAATACGGCCCGCCGATGGTTGAACGCCTGGCGCGCCTGCGCGAGCCGGAGTTGCCTGAGGTGGCGATTGTGTACACGCGCACAGTCACCAAGGTGTGGATTGGCTTTTTTATTTTTAACGCGACGTTGGTAAGCGCCTTGACGCTCTGGGCGCCGCTGAGCTGGTGGACGCTGTACACCGGGCTGATTTCTTACGTTTTGATGGGCATGTTGTTCGCCGCTGAATGGCTGGTGCGCCAACGTGTGCGAGGCCATGTATGAACTGGTTAGACCTGCAACACCTGCTCACTGCCCAACCGCAGCGCGCGGTTACCGTTGAGCCGGCGCTGCTGCATGCTGAGCTGAGCGGCCAAGCCCTGCGCCTGGCCGCCGGCCTGCAAGTCCGTGGGGTACGCAACATTGCCGTGCATTTGGAAGACAGCGCCGAATTGGCCATCGCCCTGCTCGGCGCTTGGCGGGCTGGCGTGCGCGTACTGCTGCCGGCCGATCTGCAAGCGCAAAGCCGTCAGCGCCTGGCGCCCCATGTCGACCTGTGGATAAGTGAGCAAGACGGCGACGTCAGCTTGGCCAGCCTGTATAGCGATGCGCTGCCGGCCGCCGAGCTGGACCTGGACCTCCTCGGCCTGACCCTGTGCACCTCTGGCTCCAGCGGTGAGCCCAAGCTGATCGACAAAACCCTGCGGCAGATGCACAACGAAGTTGTCGCCCTGGAACAGCTGTGGGGTGCCGAGCTAGGCGATGCGGTGATTATCGGT
>NZ_JBBNAH010000078.1:0-5269 GCF_037994325.1 Pseudomonas sp. | reverse complement strand
GCTCCGCTGCGTCTGAAAATTCCATAAAAAAGGCCTCCCGAGGGAGGCCTTTTTAGTCACGCCGCTATACGAGCCGGCGCGCCTGGCTTAGACGCTGTGTACTTAAACGCTGTAGTACAGGTCGTATTCCAGTGGGTGCACGAAGGTGCGCACTTTGATTTCTTCTTCGCTCTTCAGCTCGATGTAGGCATCGATGAAGTCATCGCTGAACACGCCGCCTTTGGTCAAGAACGCACGGCCCTTGTCCAGTTCTTCCAGGGCTTCTTTCAGGCTGCCGCACACTTGTGGGATCAGCTTGCCTTCTTCTGGAGGCAGGTCGTACAGGTTCTTGTCTGCCGCGTCGCCAGGGTGGATCTTGTTCTGGATACCGTCCAGACCAGCCATCAGCAGTGCTGCGAAGGCCAGGTACGGGTTGGCAGCCGGGTCCGGGAAGCGCGCTTCAATACGGCGCGCTTTCGGGCTGGAAACGTACGGAATACGGATGGAAGCGGAGCGGTTACGAGCCGAGTAGGCCAGCATTACCGGTGCTTCGAAACCAGGGACCAGACGCTTGTACGAGTTGGTCGACGGGTTGGTGAAGCCGTTCAGTGCTTTACCGTGCTTGATGATGCCGCCGATGAAGTACAGGGCGGTGTCGGACAGGCCGGCATAGCCTTCGCCAGCAAAGGTGTTCTTGCCATCTTTGCCGATCGACAGGTGAACGTGCATACCTGAACCGTTATCGCCGTACAAAGGCTTAGGCATAAAGGTAGCGGTTTTGCCGTAGGCATCAGCCACGTTGTGCACGCAGTATTTCAGGGTCTGAACTTCGTCAGCCTTGGCTACCAGGGTGTTGAACTTAACGCCGATTTCGTTCTGACCAGCAGTTGCCACTTCGTGGTGGTGAACTTCGATGACCAGGCCCATTTCTTCCATGGCATTACACATGGCAGTACGGATTTCGTGGTCGTGGTCGCACGGCGGAACTGGGAAATAACCACCTTTAACGCCTGGGCGGTGGCCTTTGTTGCCAGTTTCGATGTCAGCGTCGGACATCCAGGAGCCTTGTTCGGAGTAGATCTTGAACATGGAGCCGGAGATGTCGGATTTGAATTTCACTTCGTCGAAGATGAAGAATTCTGGTTCCGGGCCTACGAATACGGTGTCACCGATACCGGTGGTTTTCAGGTATTCCTCGGCGCGCGAAGCGATCGAGCGCGGGTCGCGGTCGTAGCCTTGCATGGTCGATGGTTCGATGATGTTGCAAACCAGGATCAGGGTAGGCTCTTCGGTGAACGGGTCGAGCACAGCGGTGCTGTCTACTGGCAGCAGGATCATGTCGGAGGCTTCGATGCCTTTCCAGCCATGGATCGAGGAGCCGTCGAACATTTTGCCGACTTCGAAGAATTCGTCGTCAAGGGCGTCACGGGCCGGCATGGTCACGTGGTGCTGCTTGCCTTTGGTATCGGTGAAGCGCAGGTCAACCCACTTCACGTCGTGTTCTTTGATTAGTTGAAGCGCCTTCGACATGGTGTCCTCCAGATGGTGGGGCGTTGTGGTTTTTTAGCCCCAAATAAAACGGTGAAGCCGGGCGGCATAGTCCGCCAGGGCAACCTGCCTCACAAGGGAGCAAATTGCATGCCAGTGCCCCGAAGTGGGTTTATTGCACGAAAGTCAGGCGCTGCGGGGGCTGCGCCGTAAAAACAAAGCGTTCTGCGCACCAAAATGGATCTGTTGCAAAGTGGTGCGCTGCATATTGGTGCGCTGCGCATCTTTGTAAGGATTGCCTGGTTAAAAGCTGAGCAATTTCCGCTATAATCCGCGCCCCTTAATTTAGGCCAGGCTCGCACGCGCTGTTTTCATGAAACTTATCGTTAAAGTCTTCCCCGAGATCACCATTAAAAGCCGGCCGGTGCGTACGCGCTTTATCCGCCAGCTTGCGAAAAATATTCGCGCGGTGATGCGAGACCTGGATCCAAATCTCGTGGTGGACGGCGTGTGGGACAACATCGACGTCGAAACCAAACTCACCGAGCCCAAAGTGCTCGCGGAAATGGTCGAGCGCTTTACGCGCATTCCGGGCATCGGTCAGTTTCTGCAAGTGGATGAATACCCGCTGGGCGATTTCGACGACATGGTCGAAAAATGCAAAGCCCATTACGGCGATCTGCTCCCTGGCAAGATGTTCCTCGTGCGCTGCAAGCGCGCCGGCAAACACACCTTTAGTTCCATGGATGTTGAGCGTTACGTCGGCAGCCAATTGCGTCGTCAGTGCGGCGCCGCGGGTATCTCGTTGAAAGAGCCCGAGTTGGTGGTGCGCATGGAAATTCGCAACCAGCTCTTATATGTGATCCATAGCCAGCACGAAGGCCTCGGTGGTTACCCGCTCGGTGCTATTGAGCACACGCTGGTGCTGATGTCCGGTGGTTTCGACTCCACCGTGGCCGCCTATCAGATGATGCGTCGCGGGCTGGTCAGCCACTTCTGCTTCTTTAATCTGGGCGGCCGTGCCCACGAGTTGGGCGTGATGGAAGTGGCCCACTATATATGGGCCAAATACGGCAGCTCGCACCGTGTGCTGTTTGTCAGCGTGCCGTTTGAAGAAGTGCTTGGCGAAATTCTCGGCAAGGTCGACAACGCCTATATGGGCGTGGTGCTCAAGCGCATGATGCTGCGCGCCGCAAGCGTGGTGGCCGACGGCCTGGATATCGACGCACTGGTGACAGGCGAGGCGATTTCCCAGGTTTCCAGCCAAACCCTGCCAAACCTGGCGGTGATCGACCGCGCTACCGAGAAACTGGTGATGCGCCCGCTGATCGCCAGCCACAAGCAAGACATCATCAACATGGCTGAGCACATCGGCACCGCCGAATTTGCCAAGCACATGCCCGAATACTGCGGTGTGATTTCGGTAAACCCGACCACCCGCGCCAAGCCTGACCGCGTCGTGTATGAAGAAGCCCAGATCGATATGGCCGTGCTGGAGCGTGCGCTGCAAAACGCCCGTTCCGTGCCGATCGACCGGGTGATCGACGAGCTGGGCCAAGACATCCAGGTTGAGGAATTGAGTGAAGCCTTGCCTGGGCAGATCGTGCTGGACATCCGTCACCCGGATGTTCAGGAAGACCTGCCGCTGGAGTTGGACGGCGTAGAGGTGCAACCTCTGCCGTTCTTCGCGCTCAACAGTCGCTTCAAGGAACTGGACTCTACCCGTCAGTACCTGCTGTATTGCGACAAAGGCGTGATGAGCCGCCTGCATACCCACCACTTGCTCAGCGAGGGGTATGCCAATGTGCGCGTTTATCGTCCGGCATAAAGTGCCGGGTCTGTTTGGCGGCAGTATCCGCCACCGCCCCCCCGACCGACGGGGCAGTTGAGCCACTCATTCTTAATACTGGCCGCCTAGACTTAGCGGCGAACCGAATCCTCTGATCGAGATGCAAAAGTGATCGAAAATCTACGCAACATCGCCATCATCGCCCACGTTGACCATGGTAAGACCACCCTGGTTGATAAACTCCTGCGTCAATCCGGCACCCTGGAGCGCAACGAGCTCAACGACGAGCGCGTGATGGACTCCAACGACCAGGAAAAAGAGCGCGGCATTACCATTCTCGCGAAGAACACCGCGATCAACTGGAACGGCTACCACATCAACATCGTCGACACCCCCGGCCACGCCGACTTCGGCGGCGAAGTTGAGCGCGTAATGTCGATGGTTGACTCGGTGCTGCTGCTGGTCGACGCCCAAGACGGCCCGATGCCACAAACCCGTTTCGTAACCAAAAAAGCCTTCGAAGCGGGCCTGCGCCCAATCGTGGTCATCAACAAGGTTGACCGTCCAGGCGCGCGTCCGGACTGGGTTCTGGACCAGATCTTCGACCTGTTCGACAACCTCGGTGCTACCGAAGAACAGTTGGACTTCAAAGTCGTCTACGCCTCGGCCCTGAACGGTATTGCGGGTCTTGACCACAGCGAAATGGCTGAAGACATGACCCCGCTGTACCAGTCGATCGTCGACAACGTACCTGCGCCGAAAGTCGACCGTGATGGTCCGTTCCAGATGCAAATCTCCGCTCTGGACTACAACAGCTTCCTTGGCATTATCGGTGTTGGCCGTATCGCCCGTGGTCGCGTTAAGCCCAACACTCCAGTGGTAGCGATCGACGCCGACGGCAAACGCCGCAACGGCCGTATCCTCAAGCTGATGGGCCACCACGGCCTGCACCGCGTTGACGTAGAAGAAGCTGCCGCCGGCGACATCGTCTGCATCAGCGGTATGGACCAGCTGTTTATCTCCGACACCCTGTGCGACGTGAACAACGTCGAGGCGATGAAGCCGCTGACCGTCGACGAGCCGACCGTATCCATGACCTTCCAGGTCAACGATTCGCCGTTCTGCGGTAAAGAAGGCAAGTTCGTCACCAGCCGCAACATCAAAGAGCGTCTGGACAAAGAGCTGCTGTACAACGTGGCACTGCGCGTTGAAGAAGGTGACTCGGCTGACCGTTTCAAAGTATCCGGCCGTGGTGAGCTGCACCTCTCGGTACTGATCGAAACCATGCGCCGCGAAGGCTTCGAAATGGGTGTAGGCCGTCCGGAAGTAATCATCCGTATGGTTGATGGCGTGAAGAACGAGCCGTTCGAAAACGTCACCATCGACATCCCTGAAGAAGCGCAGGGCAAGGTCATGGAAGAAATGGGTCTGCGTAAAGGCGACCTGACCAACATGTCCCCGGATGGTAAGGGCCGTGTACGTCTGGAATACAACATTCCAGCCCGTGGTCTGATCGGTTTCCGTAACCAGTTCCTGACCCTCACCAACGGTGCGGGCATCCTGACCTCGATCTTCGATCGTTACGACACCATGAAGTCGGGCCACATGTCTGGCCGTCAGAACGGCGTGCTGGTTTCGGTTGAAACCGGTAAGGCTCTGACCTACTCGCTGGAAACCCTGCAAGCGCGCGGCAAGCTGTTTGTTGAGCACGGTCAGGACATCTACAACGGTCAGATCGTGGGTCTTAACAGCCGTGACAACGACCTGGGTGTGAACCCAACCAAAGGCAAGAAGCTCGACAACATGCGTGCTTCGGGCAAGGACGAAACGATCGCCCTGGTTCCGCCGGTTCGTTTCACCCTGGAACAGGCTCTGGAATTTATCCAGGACGACGAGCTGTGCGAAGTAACGCCGAAATCCATCCGTCTTCGTAAGAAGATCCTGGACGAAGGCGAGCGTACCCGCGCTGCCAAGAAAGCCGCTAAGTAAGACGTAGCGTCGGCTAAATAAAAA
>NZ_JBBNAH010000077.1:0-6608 GCF_037994325.1 Pseudomonas sp. | reverse complement strand
TGGCGCGTGATCAGGCCAAGCTGGATGCCCTCAAGGCACATATGCCGGTGTTGCGTAATAACCTGGTGTTGCTGTTTTCCGGGCAGACCTTTGAAAACCTGGCGACCCCGGTAGGCAAAGAAATGCTGCGCCAGTTGGCCACCGCCAGCGTGCAGGAGTTGGCCAAGAAAGAAGTCGGCGACACCACCGTCGAGCAAGTCCTGTTTACTAACATCGTTCTTCAATAGTCGCCCTTCGATAGGAAGTTGCAGATGGCCGTCCAAGACCTGTTGTCCCAGGATGAAATCGATGCCCTGTTACATGGCGTTGATGACGGCGCGGTGGAAACCGAAGACGCCGCCATCCCCGGCAGCGTCAAAAGTTATGACCTGTCCAGCCAGGACCGCATCGTGCGCGGGCGCATGCCCACCCTGGAAATGATCAACGAGCGCTTTGCGCGTTACACCCGTATCAGCATGTTCAACCTCTTGCGCCGCTCCGCTGACGTGGCGGTGGGTGGCGTGCAGGTCATGAAGTTCGGCGAATACGTGCACTCCCTTTACGTGCCCACCAGCCTTAACCTGGTGAAGATGAAACCGCTGCGCGGCACCGGCTTGTTTATTCTCGACGCCAAGCTGGTGTTCAAGCTGGTGGATAACTTCTTTGGTGGCGACGGCCGTCACGCCAAGATTGAAGGCCGCGAATTTACCCCGACCGAATTGCGCGTGGTGCGCATGGTGCTTGACCAAGCCTTTATTGACCTCAAAGAAGCCTGGCATGCGGTGCTGGATGTGAACTTCGAGTATATGAACTCGGAAGTGAACCCGGCCCTGGCCAACATCGTCAGCCCCAGCGAAGTGGTGGTGGTCTCCACCTTCCATATCGAGCTCGACGGCGGTGGCGGCGATCTGCACGTGACCATGCCGTATTCGATGATCGAGCCAATCCGCGACATGCTCGACGCTGGCTTCCAATCCGATGTCGATGACCAGGACGAGCGTTGGGTCAAAGCCCTGCGCGAAGACATCCTCGACGTTAGCGTGCCCTTGGCCGCCACTATCGCCCGTCGCCAGCTCAAGCTGCGCGACATCTTGCATATGCAGCCGGGCGATGTGATTCCGGTGGATATGCCCGAAGAAATGATTATGCGTGCCAGCGGTGTACCGGCTTTTAAGGTCAAGCTCGGCGCGCACAAAGGCAACCTGGCTTTCCAGGTGCTGGAACCGATTGAACGCTAAGAAGCACGGCCTCTCAGCTCCCCATTAGCACGACCGCGTAAGGCGAGGAACACATGGCAGACGAAGAAGAAACCTCCCCCGAGGAGCAGGCACTGGCCGATGAGTGGGCTGCGGCACTCTCCGAGGCTGGCGATGCAAATCAGGATGACATTGACGCGATGCTCAACCAGAGCGCCGCTGCACCTTCTGCGCCGCGCGCCCCGATGGAAGAGTTTGGCAGCTCGCCCAAGTCCAATATGCCGGTGAGCATGGAAGGTCCGAACCTGGATGTGATTCTGGATATTCCCGTGTCCATTTCCATGGAAGTGGGTAACACCGAAATCACCATTCGCAACCTGCTGCAGCTAAACCAAGGCTCGGTGATTGAACTGGATCGCCTGGCCGGTGAACCGCTGGATGTATTGGTTAACGGCACCTTGATCGCCCATGGCGAAGTGGTGGTGGTTAACGAGAAGTTCGGCATTCGCCTGACTGACGTGATCAGCCCAAGCGAACGTATCAAGAAGCTGCGCTAAGCCATGAGCACACTTATCTGGCGACCTGTCGGCGCCGCGTTGCTAGCGCTGCTGCCACTCATGGCGCAGGCCGCCGAACCCGGCAAAACCATTGCCACGCCAATGGCTGAGGGCAGTATGGGCGGCCAGTTGGTGCAAGTGCTGCTCGGCTTGTTGTTGGTGATCGGCATGATCTTCGTGCTGGCCTGGTTAATGCGCCGCGTGCAGCAGATAGGCCCGCGTAGCGGCCAGGTTATCAAGCTGGTGGCCAGCCAGGCGTTGGGCCCGCGCGATCGGCTATTGCTGGTGCAGGTGGGTAATGAGCAGATTCTGTTGGGCCTCAGTGCCGGGCGCATTACCCCGCTGCATACGCTAAAGGAGCCGGTGCATTTGCCTGAGGCCGAAGCGGCAGCACCGGAGTTTGCTCAGCGCCTGATGGAGCTGTTGGGCAAGGATCAGAAGGACAAGCCTTGATGAGTGTGTTGCGCCTTCTGTTGGCGATTGGTTTGAGCCTGGCGGCGCCGCTGGTGCTGGCGGCCGACCCGTTGACCATGCCGGCTATTACTATGACCACCAACCCGGCAGGGCAGCAGGAGTATTCAGTAAGCCTGCAAATTCTGCTGTTGATGACCGCGCTGACCTTTATTCCCGCGTTCGTCATGTTGATGACCAGCTTCACCCGCATCATCATCGTGTTTTCCATTCTGCGTCAGGCCCTGGGCCTGCAGCAGACACCGTCCAACCAGATCCTTACCGGCATGGCGCTGTTTTTGACCATGTTTATCATGGCGCCGGTGTTCGACCAGGTGAACCGCGACGCCTTGCAGCCTTACTTGAACGAGCAGATAACCGCGCCAGATGCCATCGCCAAGGCGGAGGTGCCGATCAAGAATTTTATGCTGGCGCAGACGCGCTCATCGGACCTTGAGCTGTTTGTAAAACTGTCGAAACGGACCGATATCGCCAGCCCGGAGCAGGCGCCGCTGACTATTCTGGTGCCGGCGTTTGTGACCTCGGAGCTGAAAACCGCGTTCCAGATCGGCTTTATGATCTTTATTCCGTTCCTGATCATCGACCTGGTAGTCGCCAGTATCCTTATGGCCATGGGCATGATGATGCTCTCGCCACTGATCATTTCCTTGCCGTTCAAGATCATGCTGTTTGTGTTGATCGACGGCTGGGCCCTCATCATCGGCACCTTGGCCAGCAGCTTTGGCGGCACATAGACGCCGACCCGGGCCAGGAGAACGCACATGACCCCAGAAGTAGCCGTAGACCTGTTTCGTGAAGCGCTGTGGCTTACCGCCGTGATGGTGGCGATCCTGGTGGTGCCGAGCCTGGTGGTGGGCTTGATCGTTGCCATGTTTCAGGCGGCCACGCAGATCAACGAACAAACCTTGAGCTTTCTGCCGCGCTTGCTGGTGATGTTGGTGACCTTGATCTGGGCGGGCCCGTGGCTGATCCGCTCGTTTATGGAATACATCACCAACCTTTACACCAACATTCCGTTCTTGATCGGCTAAGCCATGTTTGAGCTGAGCAGCGCGCAAATCGGTGGCTGGGTGGGTAGCTTTCTGCTGCCGTTCTTCCGTATCGCCGGTTTATTGATGACCATGCCCATCATCGGTACCCAGTTGGTGCCGATGCGCGTGCGACTCTACCTGGCCTTGGCCTTTACCTTGGTGCTGTTCCCCAGCTTGCCGCCAGCGCCGCAGATCGACGCGCTAAATCTGGCTACGGTGCTGATGATCGCTAAGGAAATATTGGTCGGGGTCATGCTGGGGTTTGTCTTGCAGCTGTTTTTCCATGCCTTTGTGGTGGGCGGGCAAATTCTCGCCACGCAGATGGGCTTTGGCTTTGCCTCGATGGTCGACCCTACCAATGGCGTTTCCGTGGCGGTGATCGGGCAGTTCTTCACCATGTTGGTGACCTTGCTGTTTTTGGCCATGAACGGGCACTTGGTGGTGTTTGAAATCATGGCCGAAAGCTTTGTGACGCTACCGGTCGGCACCGGCCTGACCACCAACCATTATTGGAATGTCGCTACCGGGCTAGGCTGGGTATTGGCGGCCGGTTTATTGCTGGTGCTTCCTGCCATTACTGCGCTACTGGTGGTGAACATTGCCTTCGGCGTAATGACCCGCGCGGCGCCGCAGTTGAACATTTTCTCCATCGGCTTTCCGCTGACCCTGGTGATGGGTTTTGTGATCATTTGGATCAGCCTGTCGGACTTTCTTTCTCACTATCAACTGATGGTCACCGATTGTCTTCAGTTGCTACGCGAATTGGTGGGAGCCAAGTAAGCCATGGCCGAGAACGAGAATGGCGCGGAGAAGTCAGAAGAGCCCACGGACAAGCGACGCAAGGAGTCGCGAGAAAAGGGTCAGATCGCACGCTCACGCGAACTGAATACCTTTGCCGTTCTGGTGGCAGGCGTTGGTGGGTTGATGAGCTATGGCGGCGCGATTGGCGACGCCATGATCAGCATCATGAAAGACAACTTCACCCTTAGTCGCGAACTGCTGATGAACAACGGCAGCATGGCGCTGCAGTTTGAAAACGCTATTTACGTAGCGTTATTGGCGTTGTTTCCGCTGTTTATCGTGCTGCTGGTGGCGTCGATTGTTGGCCCAATTGCTCTCGGCGGCTGGTTGTTTTCGCCGCAGTCGATGGCACCCAATTTCGGTCGGCTCAATCCCTTGCCCGGCATCAAGCGCATGTTCTCGGCCAAGGCCGGACTGGAGCTGCTCAAGGCGCTGGCCAAGTTTGCCTTGGTGCTGATTATCGCCATGGTGGTGTTAAAGGCCGATACCCGCGACCTGTTGGCCTTGGCCAACGAGCCGCTGGAGTCGGCAATCATGCACAGCATTCAGGTGGTCGCGCGCAGCGCCATGTGGATGGCCTGGGGGCTGATCCTGATTGCGGCGGTGGATGTGCCGTTCCAGCTCTGGGACAACCGGCAAAAAATGCTGATGACCAAGCAGGAAGTGCGCGACGAGTACAAAGACAGCGAAGGCAAGCCGGAGGTCAAACAGCGCATTCGCCAAATGCAACGCGAAATGGCCGAGCGACGCATGATGGCGGCCGTTCCGCAGGCCGACGTGGTGATTACCAACCCGACCCACTTTGCCGTAGCGCTTAAGTACGACCCGCAGTCGGGTGGGGCGCCGGTGTTGCTGGCCAAGGGCGGCGACTTCATCGCCTTGAAGATTCGTGAGATCGCTAACGAGCACAAGGTAATGGTGCTGGAGTCGCCCGGTTTGGCACGGGCGATTTACCACTCCACCGAGCTGGACCGTGAGATTCCTGCTGGCCTGTATCTGGCCGTGGCGCAGGTTCTGGCCTACGTCTACCAACTGCGCCAATTCCGTTCTGGCAAAGGCAAACGGCCGGAGCCGCTCAAAGACCTACCTATCCCGCCAGATCTACGTCGCGACGAGTAGTCTTCGATGTAGGTTGGGCCGGCCCGTATTGGGCTTCGCCCAACCTACGCCGCTCGACGAAACCTTTCCCGCATTCAAGAAGTTGGACGACTTCTTGCAAAAGCCCCGCTATCGACGCGTTTGCGTCAAAAGTTTGAACGGCGAGGAAAGGGCTTGTGGCATTAGATCGCACACAACTGGTAGGCAACGTACGCAGCAACCTGTCGGGCCTGCGCGACGGCAACTTGGGCATTCCCTTGATGCTGTTGGTCATGCTGGCAATGGTGATGCTGCCGATCCCGCCGTTCCTGCTGGACGTGCTGTTTACTTTTAGCTTGGCCTTGGCCATCGTCGTCTTGCTGGTGGCGATTTACGCCCTGCGGCCGTTGGATTTCGCGGTATTCCCGACCATTCTGCTGGCCGCCACTTTGCTGCGTCTGGCGCTGAACGTGGCGTCCACGCGGGTAGTTCTGCTCCATGGTCAGGATGGCCACGACGCGGCCGGTAAAGTGATTCAGGCCTTCGGTGAGGTGGTGATCGGCGGCAACTACGTGGTCGGTATCGTGGTGTTTGCGATCTTGATGATCATCAACTTCGTGGTGGTCACCAAGGGTGCCGGGCGTATCTCCGAAGTGAGTGCGCGCTTCACCCTTGACGCCATGCCCGGCAAGCAAATGGCGATTGACGCCGACCTTAATGCCGGCCTGATCGATCAGATCGAAGCCAAGAAACGTCGCGTTGAAGTGGCTCAGGAAGCGGACTTCTACGGTTCCATGGACGGTGCCAGTAAGTTCGTTCGTGGTGACGCCGTCGCCGGCCTGCTGATTCTGTTTATCAACCTGATCGGTGGTATGGCCATCGGTATTCTCCAGCACGACCTCAGCTTTGGTGACGCCGGTCGTATCTACACCTTGCTGACCATCGGTGACGGTTTGGTGGCGCAGATTCCTTCGCTGCTTCTGTCTACCGCTGCGGCCATTATGGTGACGCGGGTTTCCACCTCGGAAGATATGGGTGCTCAGGTTACTCGGCAAATGTTCGCTTCACCGCGTGCCTTGGCTGTGGCCGCCGCGTTGATCATTGTGATGGGCCTGGTGCCCGGTATGCCGCATTTCTCCTTTATCAGCCTGGGTCTGGTGGCCGCTGCTGGCGCCTACTGGATCGCCAACAAACAGCGCAAAGTCAAAGTCGCGGAAGTAGCGGAAGTGCAGCGTCAGCAAGAACTGCTGCCAGCCCAACGCGCGCAGGAAGTCAAAGAACTCGGTTGGGATGATGTGACACCAGTGGATATGGTCGGCCTGGAAGTGGGCTACCGCTTGATTCCCTTGGTGGACCGTAACCAGGGTGGGCAACTGCTCGCGCGAATCAAAGGCGTGCGCAAAAAGCTCTCCCAGGAGATGGGCTTTTTGATGCCGTCGGTGCATATCCGCGACAACCTCGACTTGGCGCCCAACGCCTATCGCTTAACGTTGATG
>NZ_JBBNAH010000076.1:0-5569 GCF_037994325.1 Pseudomonas sp. | reverse complement strand
GGTGTGCTGTGCGCACCGTTGCGATTCCGGGGAGATCGCTTGGTGCGCGCAGCACACCCTACGTGGGGTTAAGCAGGCTCCGCATCCGTCGCCACTTTCACACTCGGCTCATGCCGACGAATGTATTTCCAATCCGCTTCGTCGATATAGATGCCATTCGGCCCGCTGCCGCCTTCCAGGTCGATGGCGATATGGGCACTGACCTGTGGTTTTACGCTGGCCAGAATCGGCACGAAGCCTAGTTGCAGGCTGGTTTCGATCAGCGCTTGTTGGTTGCGTTCGTCGATGTCGGCGGCTTCGTCGAGGTAGTACGGCAGGCGTACTTTGCCGGCTTGTTCGCGGTCCATCAGGTGCAGCAACAGGTACATGTTGGTCAGCGCTTTGATGGTCATGGTGGTGCCGTTGGAGGCGGCGCCGTCGATGTCGGTATGCACGATCGGCTGACCGCCAACCTTGGTGATCTCGAACGCCAGCTCAAACAGGTCTTTCAGGCCGAGCTGGTTATGGTTAGCCGCCACCAAGCGCGCCAGGTATTCCTTGGCCTCTTCGTTTTTCACATCCTGGTCAGCCGACTGATTAAGGTCGAACACGCTGAGGGTTTCGCCTTCTTCGTATTGGCCAGCGCTGTGGATGATCTGGTCGATATGTTTAAGCGCATCTTTGTTGGGCGCCAGCACGATGCGGAAGCTTTCCAGGTTGGAAACCTGGCGACGGTTGATCTCGCGGTTAAACAAGGCCAGCTGGTGTTCGAGGTTGTCGTAGTCGCTGCGGATATTGCGCAGGGTGCGGGCGATATCGGTAACGGCCGCGCGGCGTGCTTTGGCCAGGGTCAGGGCTTCGTCCTGACGGTGGGCATAGGCGTTAACCAGCAGGTGCAGGCGGCGCTCAACGTCGTCTTCGCTGTCGAACTTGGCCACGCCTTTGAGGCGGATCTGCGCATACAGCGCGTCAATCTGCCCGTCGATGCGTTGCAAGCCCTGCCAGGCATCTTGGTAGTCGTTCAGCAGCGGCAGCAGGTTGTCCAGCGAGTCGTCCACCGGGTCCATAAACGGCGTACCGAACGGCAGGTTGGCCGGCAGCAGCTGACGACGGCGCAGGGCGTCTTCCAGGGTGCGTTCCTTGGCTTCCAGATCGGCTAGTTGGCGACCTACCAATTGCAGCTTGGCTGACAGTTGCTGCACGCGTTCGGTAAACGCGTCGCTGGCCCGTTTCAGGTCATCCTGGGCAGCTTCCGTCTGGGCTAATTGCTCCAGCTTGCCCGGCTCTTCCACGGCTAAGGTCTGGCTGCGGCGGAAATCTTCCAGGGCTTTCTGCGCATCCAGCACCTGGTTGTACAGCGCTTCGGCCTGGGCCTTGCTGGCGGCGCGGTCGGAGGCCACGCTTTGCTGGGTCTTGAGCTGTTTCAGCTCTTTTTCCAGGCGCTCTTTCTGGTCGCGCAGGGCGGCACGGTCGGCCAGGGCTTGCAGGGCAGGCGGCTCGATATGGCTGAGGTCGATGCTCAGGCCCGGCACTTCGAAGCGCTCGGCCTTGAAGCCGTCGAGGATCACTTCCAGCGACTTCACCCACTTGCCGTCTTCGTCCAGGCCAATGCCGTTTTCGCCCAGCGGCAAGCTAAACAACGCACCGTTGAACAGGCGCATCAGGCGCTCAACATCCTGCTGGCTGAACTCCTCACGCAGGCGTGCGTAGCTGTTGTTGTCGGCGTGCTCCAGTTGCTGACGTACCGACTTCAAGCGTTTTTCCAGATCGCGCAGACGCTCATCGAGGTCTTCGCTGCTGAACTGCCGCGACTGCGCCAGGGCGCCAGCCAGTTCGTCGTGGGCGTCTTTGGCAGCCAGCAGTTGTTGCTCCAGCACTTGGGCGTTGTCGACCAATGCGAAGCGCTGCTTGAGCACGCCGAACTCACCGAGCCAGCGCTGAATCTCGCTGATCTCACGCTCCAGGCGCATCAGTTCCTGAGTGCCGCCGCGTTGGTTCTGTTGCAGGCCGTCTTGCTCGCCACGGTAATGCTCGGCCTGAATCACCAGCTCCTCACGGCGGGCGCCGGCATAGTCCTGCCAGGTGCCGAGCAAGGAGTCGAGCAAGGGCGAAATGCGGTGCAGCTTGCCGCGCAGCACTTCACGTTGCGCCACGCCGGCGCTCAAGGCCTCAACCAATGGTCCGGCTGCGACCAGCGATTGGTAGTCGGCTTCCATGCGGCGGACATCGCGGAACGCTTCTTCGCAGGCGGCGATGTAATCAACGCTACCGGAACGCAGGCTGTGCTCGAACGCATCGAGGAACAGCTGCTTCAATTTCGCCGCAGTGATTTCGCGCATATGCAGCAGGTTGATAAACAGCGCGCGGAAGGTCTTCAAGCTTTGTTCGCTGGTGGAGCGCAGCGGAATCAGGGTCAAGTCCAGCGGGATGGAGGTGTGCCCGCCGACCAACAAACGGCGCAGCTCCTCGGGCTTGAGTTCGTAGGCCTTGATGTTTTCCCGCTCAAGGTTGGCGAACAGCTCGCGCTGACGCAGGCAGGTGCCGTTCTTCTGGTAATGCTCCAGATGCAGCTCGCCGGCATAGGCAAAAAACTGGTGACCGAAACCGCCGCCCGGGCCGCGACCGGCTACGCCGATGACGTGCGGGCCGTGGGGCAGGGACACCTCAACGAGGATGTAGCTGGTGTCGCTGGCAAAGTAGAACTTGCGCGAGGCTTCAAGGCTGTACTTGCCAAAGCTCATATCCGACATGCGCGCCAGAATCGGGAATTGCAGGGCGTTGATCGACGCACTTTTACCCAGGTTGTTGGCGCCGTACACCGACAGTGGTTGTTCCAGCGGGAACAGGCCCAGGCTGTAACCGGCGGTATTCAGCAAGGCAAAGCGGCGGATGCCATAGCGTTCCTGGCTCATGCATTGAACTCCTGATCTGCGCGCTCTTCAGCCAAGGCGCGGGCCAGGGCTTGTTCTTCGCTTTCTTCTTCAGCGACAGCAATATTTACCACCGGCAGCGGCGGGATATCGCCGTCGTCTTCACCGTCAATCAGCAGAATGTCGTCTTCGCTGTCATCGTCCACCAGCGCCGGGGTCGGCAACGGCAATACGCTGTGCAGGCTGGCGGCCAGGTCGCGGTCTTGCTGTACGGAGAGACATACATCGAGGAAACGGTGCATCGGCGGCAGGAAGCGATAGATACCGTTGTCCTCGCTGGCAAAGCCCAGCTGGGTCATCCGCCGCATCACCTTTTCTTCCAGCTCTTCCTGGGTGGTGACTTCGGCCTGTACAAACAGGTCGCGGTACTTTTCCAGCAGCGGTGGCAGCTCATCGCGGCCGAGGCTGCCGCCATCCAGCACGGCGAGAGGGTCGCGGCCTTGGTCGGCTAAATGCTCAACGATGATGAAAGTAAACAGCGCCAAGCGTTGCGCGGTTTTGTTTACCTGGGCGCCCATCTGCTCGGGCACGAAGTAGTAAAAACCGCGGCTATCGCACACCAGTTCAAAACCCAGGGCGCGGAACAAAGCGCGGTAGGCGTCTTGCTGGTTGGACAGTTGGCTATACAGCTCGGCATCGCGGTGGCTGACGTGATAACCCTTGAACAGCTCGCGGAAGATCGGCGCCAGTTGGCTCAGTTCGGACAGGTCAATATTCATACGCAGTGTTCTTTAAAAGAATGGGGTACGGGCTTAAGCATGTTTGCTGGCCACCAAGGCAAAGGAGCACAGGCTGACCTGGTGCTCGGCGGTGAGGTAGTCACGGCGTTCCAGGCGTTCGCGCTGGAAGCGGCCGTCGCGCGACAAGCGCGAAAACCAATAGAGCAATTCGTCGGTGGCGCCGTTGGGCTCTTGCTCCAACAGCCACACCATCAGGTCCGGCATCGGCAGGGCGCTCTGGCAGCGCTCGAGCATTTCCCGCGCAGTACGTGGCGCCTGCGGCGCTTCGCCTTTGCGTGTGCCGCTGGCCTTGGGGAATTGCGTCGGCTTGGGTTCGAAGCGCGCCAGCGCATAGACATACGACTCAACCTGGCTGGTACTGCCAAGAAAGGTGCTCTGCGGCCGGGTGAACAGTGGCAGCGCGGCCTGTGGCACAGCGTCCAGCCCCTTGCGGCGGATGGCCGACAACGCCAGCGCGGCGCCACGGGTCACGGCGTTATGCCGGCGCGCTTCTTCACGCAGCGGCAGCAGCAGTTCCCGGGCGCGACGCAGGGTCAGTTGCGCGGTGGTCTGCATTTCCAGAATGCGTGCGTGGGTGCGCAGCAGCAGGTCGTCATCGACCAATTGGCCGAGGCGATGCTGTTCGCTCAACAGCTTTAACAGCACCTGCTCAACGCGGCGTACGCCCTGCTCGAACGCGCCGTCGGCGTTGACCAGTTGAATCATTGGCTCGACGTACTCGTCCCAGGTGGCCAGTACTTCGGCATAACGCTGACGTAGCGGAATCTGTCGGTCGCTGGTCTTGGCCCGATCGGCCACGCCCACCAGCGCTTGCTCGTCGTTGGCGAGCTTTTTCAGCACATCGCGTACGCGCATATCCAGCAGGCGCAGTTGCCGGGCCAGATCGTTGGCATCGCGAACTTCGAAGGCGTCCTGGATATAACCGGCCAGGCGTTCGAGGTGGCGCAGGTAGGCTTCGATTTCCAGGCACAGCCCCAGGCGGTGTTCGCGGCGCAGGTAGGCGAGGAAGTCGTGGATCTGGGCGTTAAGTTCGAAGCGGTTGGGGCTCTTTGCCACGGGCACGAGGATGTCCAGGCGGATCCAGGTATCCAGCAGGCCGGTGATATCGGCGGGGGTGCTCTCCACCAGTTGCACCGCCAACTGCGCGCGCAGTTCGATCAGGCTCATGGTGCCTTGGTCGAAGCGCTCACAGAGCGGTTCGAGTAACGTCCAGTGTTCTGCGAGGGCACGGAGTACGCGCTTGGGCTCGATCATGTGTGCTCGGTCTTAGCGGGGTGGTTTTCGACAAAAGCGGCGATTGTACTGCATGCGGGGCGGGGCGCTTAGTGCTCGACTGATCAAAGGGCGCGCGCGTAGGGTGTGCTGTGCGCACCGGCTTTTGCTTTGGGTTTGGTCTTTGTTATCGCGTGGGCTGGGGTTTCTGTTTCGCGCCTTACGCGCGACCTACTTTTCCAGTCGCCGGAGTGCCGGCCACCGCAAAGTAGGCAAAAGGCTTGCCCCTACACAACGACTCCACTCGGCCTTCGCTAAAGGGGCGGGTGCATCAAGATCACAAGCAGATCAAGTGCCCCTCTCCCCAGCCCTCTCCCGCAAGCGGGCGAGGGGGCTGACCGCGTGGGGCGTGAATATTCGTCACCCCTCGCCCGCTTGTGGGCGCCCGGCTAGGGGAGAGGGGCCGGGGCCGGGGGAGAGGGTAGGGGCTTACTCGGTTTCGAGGTTTTCTGTAGGAGCGTGCTCTGCCTTCGCTACCGCGTATGCCAATGCGGCCCCCCCCAGCAAAAATGTGACCAATTAGGGCAGTTTGCGACTGTGGCGGAGTGCTTTATTTCAGCCCTGTTACCGCTGCAGCCAGCGTTTCAAGTGTTTGAATCCGTTGGCATGTTTTCTGCGATGGAGGTGGGTAAATGCACTGTCTGGAAC
>NZ_JBBNAH010000075.1:0-3724 GCF_037994325.1 Pseudomonas sp. | reverse complement strand
AAAAAAACCGCCGCGCCGTAGGGTTTGCCGGTCCCTACGAGCGATGCCTATTGCAGAAAAACAAAAAGCCCGCATCGGCGTACCGAGCGGGCTTTTTGTTGGGCGTTTTGTTAGTGCTTGCTGCCTTGCTGCGGCATCGCGAGAAACTGCTTTTCGCGCTCCCAGTCAAACGGTTCGTCGTTTTGTTCGGCTTCAAAGCGGCGCTCGTCGAGGGCCTGGAACAGGGTGATTTCTTCGTCTGGCATAAAGTGCAGGCAGTCGCCGCCAAAGAACCACAGCAGGTCGCGCGGCACCAAGTGGGCGATTTGCGGGTAGCGGTGGATCACTTGGCACATCAGGTCTTGGCCCAGGTACAGGCTTTGTTCAGGTTCTTGCGGGAGGAGGGTGAGCAGTTCGTCGAAGCGCTCAAGAAACAGGTAATGGCTTTCTTCCGGAACCTGCTCGGCTTCGCCCAGGGCGACCAGAATGCTGCGCAGGTGCGTAAGCAGCGTTAGATGGTGGTCGAGGTAGGCGCTGGACATGGGCAGTTGCTCCGAAACAAAAACGGGCGCGAAGTATAAAGGCCCTCGCGCCCGTTGTCGTGTTGCGGTCTGGCAGGTGCGTTAGCGCACTTTGCCAGCCTCCAGGGTGAGCTCGTCCTTGGCGTAGTCGTCGACGTCGATTACGCGACGACGCGCGGCCTCGGCATCACGCAGGGTCTGCGCTTCATCGGCTTGCAACACGCCAGCGGCAATAGCGGCGTCGATCAGGTTTTCACCCGGTTTAGGCTGCAATTGGCCGGCCTTCGCCGCCTTATGCAGTTTCTTCTGCAGCTCATGACTGGCGCCCAGCAGGTTAACCGCGTGTTGCAGTGCACCCACGGCATCGTCTGCCGCTTGCGGGCGGTAGCAGCCAGCCAGTACGGCTTCCAACGCCGGGTCACCGGCAGGGCGGCCGATAATGCCGGCGATCTCGGCATCTAGCGCGTCTGATGGGCCTTTATGACGACGGCCAAACGGGAACACCAGCAAGCTCAGGGCGCAACCAAAGAAGCGGTTGGGGAAGTTTTCCAGCAGGTCAGCCAGCGCTTGTTCGGCTTTGCCCAGGCTCTCTTCCAGCGCCCAGCTTACGGACGGGCGCAGGTACTCGGGATAGTCGAGGTCGTGGTAGCGCTTAAGCGCCGCCGAGGCCAAGTATAGGTTGCTGAGTACATCACCCAAGCGCGCCGACAAGCGTTCACGGCGTTTCAGCTCACCGCCCAGCAACATCATGCTGAAGTCGGCCAGCATGGCGAAGCTGGCCGCCAGGCGATTAAGCGAGCGGAAGTACGGTTGGCTAAAGCTGTCGCCCGGCACCTTGCCGAGGCGGCCGAAGGTCAGGCTGAGGATCAAGCTGCTGGCGGCGTTGCTGATGGCAAAGCCGATGTGTTGCATCAGCAATTCATCAAACTCCACCAGGGCGCGGTCGTGGTCTTCACGGCCGGCCAAGGCCATTTCCTTGAGCACATACGGGTGGCAACGAATGGCGCCCTGACCGAAGATCATCAGGTTACGCGACAGAATGTTCGCGCCTTCCACGGTGATAAAGATCGGTGCGCCTTGCCACGAACGGCCGAGGTAGTTGTTCGGGCCCATGATGATGCCCTTGCCGCCGTGTACATCCATGGCGTGGCTGATGCACTCGCGGCCACGCTCGGTGAGGTGGTATTTGAGGATGGCCGAGAGCACCGAAGGTTTTTCCCCGAGGTCGACGGCGTTGGCGGTGAGAATTCGCGCCGCGTCCATCATCCAGGCATTCCCGCCGATACGCGCCAGCGCTTCTTGAATGCCTTCAAACGCCGAGAGCGGCACATTGAATTGCTCGCGCACTTGGCTGTACTGGCCGGTGACCAGGCTGGTGTATTTCGCCGCGCCGGTGCCGACAGCAGGCAGGGAGATGGATCGGCCGACCGACAGGCAGTTCATCAGCATCATCCAGCCTTTGCCCAGCATGGGCTGACCACCGATAAGGAAGTCCAGCGGCACAAATACGTCTTTGCCGGAGTTAGGGCCGTTCATAAACGCGGCGCCCAGCGGCAGATGACGGCGGCCGATTTCCACGCCAGGGGTCTCGGTTGGGATCAGCGCCAGGCTGATGCCCAGGTCTTCTTCCTCGCCCAGCAGATGATCCGGGTCGTAGGCTTTAAAGGCCAAGCCGAGCAGGGTGGCGACGGGGCCGAGGGTGATATAGCGCTTTTCCCAAGTCAGGCGCAGGCCGATGACTTCTTTACCTTCCCATTGGCCTTTGCAGATGATGCCGACGTCGGGCATGGCGCCGGCGTCCGAACCAGCCAGCGGGCCAGTCAGGGCGAAGCACGGGATATCGTCGCCACGGGCTAACCGCGGCAGATAGTGCTGACGCTGTTCATCGGTGCCGTAATGCAGCAGCAATTCGGCCGGGCCGAGGGAGTTCGGCACCATCACGGTGGAGGCGAGGTCGCCACTGCGGGTGGCCAGCTTCATCGCTACTTGCGAGTGGGCGTAAGCCGAGAAGCCTTTGCCGCCGTATTCCTTAGGGATGATCAGGGCAAAGAAACCGTGTTCTTTAATGTGCTGCCAGGCGTCTTCGGGTAGGTCCATGCGCTGGCCAATATCCCAGTCGGTGACCATGGCGCAGAGTTCTTCAGTCGGGCCGTCGAGGAAGGCTTGCTCTTCTTCGGTGAGCTGCGCCTTGGGGTAGGCGAGCAGGGTGTCCCAGTTCGGGCGGCCGCTAAACAGCTCGCCGTCCCACCACACGGTGCCGGCTTCGATGGCGTCCTTCTCGGTTTCCGACATCGGCGGCAGGGTTTTCTGGAACCAAGAGAACAGCGGCGCGGTAAAAATCTTGCGGCGCAGTTCCGGTAGCACCAAGGGTACGGTGATGGCGATCAACACCAGCCAGAGGATGGCCAGCAACCAGCCTGGTGCGTGGCTCCAAATGCCCATGGCCAGCAAATACACGGCCACGACGCCAATGGCGGGAAGTGGGGAAATACGGCGGTGGGCAAGAAATGCCACGCCTACCACCAGAACGATTAACCAGACAGCCAGCATGCAACGTCCTCCTTGTGACAGCCCCACTTAACTGCGGGCCTGTTCGAGCATAGTTGGGATAGTGACCGTCCCTTGGCAGTTGAGTTCGGACTAGTTAACCCTCGGCAAAGCCGCGAATGGCGTGACTGAGCAGTCAGCGCGCAGTGGCGTTTGCTAAGGTTGCTGAAGCGCGGAAAACACCTGCGCGGCGGCGCCGACAATCGCTATCTATAAAGCGCCTTGATAGCCAACATCAATTTCCCCGTCTGTTTTCTTTGGCTTAGGCAGGTAGGATGCCTACACCGAAATATCTGACATAGAAGGTAACAACCGTATGCTGACGATTTGGGGACGGAAGAATTCCACCAACGTGCGTAAAGCGCTGTGGGCCGCCGAAGAAGTAGGCGTGCCGTACATCCGGCATGACGCTGGCGGTGCGTTTGGTCTGGTCAACGAACCGCACTACCGTGCGATGAACCCCAATGGTTTGGTACCGGTGATTGAAGACGACGGCTTGGTGCTCTGGGAGTCCAACGCCATCGTGCGTTACCTGGCGGCGAAATATGCAGACGGCGTGCTGTATGCCAAAGACCCCGGTGAGCGTGCCCAAGCGGATAAATGGATGGACTGGACCACCAGCCTTGCTGCGCCGTTTCGCGATGTGTTTTGGGGCACGCTGCGTACGCCGCCCGAGC
>NZ_JBBNAH010000074.1:0-5668 GCF_037994325.1 Pseudomonas sp. | reverse complement strand
CAACTGGAAACACAGCTGCTGCACATGGTGCGTTCGTATTTGATCCAGGTGTCGGTGCGATCGAGTTCGGCACCCACTACCAATAGCTTTGTCATGACTTGCACACCTGTTGTAAACGCTGACCGGCCACAGTTGGGCCTGGCTTTGGATAAGCGCTACGCCGTGTGGGGGCGGCATGATAGCGGGATTGGTGAAATTGTGAACAACCATCCGCCGAATCGTGCCAAAGCGTGCACTGGTAGTGGCGTTGCACAGGGGCAGGGCGGATATACTCGGCGGCGCTGTAGGCCACGGCCTACGCATGGTTCGACAGGGAAGCTCTGAGGCAAGGCGTGACTTTGCCGAGGGTGCTGTAGTCATTGGGCTACCCCCGAGTGCCGCTCACATCACTAGGAAGTGCTGCATGCAATGGATTTTCATGCTGGTCGGTTTGCTTATCGGCGTTTCGCTCGATGAGTCGATTACGGATGGTTTTCTCGGCGCCTTGCTGGGTTTTTCCGCCGGCCAATGGTGGCAGCTGCGCGAACTGAAGCTGAGTAACGAACACTTGCGCGGCAAGCTGACGGCATTTGCCGAGCGCTTTGAGCGCGGCACTAACGCCGTGAATGAGCGCCTGCAAAAGCTTGAGCGGGACGCCGTGCGAGCGCCGGTTGCCGCCGTTAAGCCGGCAACTGTGCATTTCGAGATGCCTGCCGCTACGCCTGATGAGCTGAATTTCACTCTCGAGCCCCAACCTGAACCACAACCCGAACCGAGCATTGCCGAGGCTGAAGAGCCGACGCTGATTTTCGAGCTGCCGCCTGAGCTGCAGTCCCTCCCGCCCAAGCCTGTCGCCGCCGCGCCTGTGGAGGCGACTGGTGAGTGGGTTCGCGAGCCTATCGCACCGCCACCGCCACCTCGCCAACCACCAACGCCGCCAACGCCTCGCGAGCCGTCGATTTTCGAGCGCGGTTTTAGTGCGGCGAAGAATTGGTTGTTTGGTGGCAACACCGTGCTGCGTATCGGCGTGGTGCTGTTGTTTCTCGGTCTGGCCTTTCTGCTGCGTTATGCCACCGAAGGCATGGTGGTGCCCATTGCGGTGCGTTATGCCGGCGTGGCCGCTGCGGCGATCGCGCTACTGGGCTTGGGCTGGTGGCTGCGCCTGCGTAACCCCAGCTATGCCTTGATGTTGCAGGGCACCGGCATTGCCGTGTTGTACCTGACGGTATTTGCCGCCTTCCGCTTGCACCCGTTGCTTGAGCCGAAAATGGCCCTCAGCCTGCTGGTGGTCGTTACCATTTGCTCGGCCATTCTCGCCGTTACCCAGAACGCCATGGCCTTGGCTGCCGTCGCCGCCCTCGGTGGTTTCGCCGCGCCGATTTTGACTTCCACCGGCAGCGGCAACCATGTCGCGCTGTTCTCCTATTTCATCCTGCTTAATAGCGGCATTCTCGCCATCGCCTGGTTCAAGGCGTGGCGCCCGCTGAACCTGATAGGTTTTGTCGGCACTTTTGGGATTGGCTTTGCCTGGGGCGCGCGCTCCTACACGCCGGAATTGCTCTGGAGCACCGAACCCTTCCTGGTGCTGTTCTTCCTGATGTACGTCGCCATTGGTTTGCTGTTCGCCCGGCGCAAGTTGCGCGAACTCAGTGACGGCCCGGCCGATGACAGCCGTGAGGCGGTACTGAGCTGGTCGCGGCGTAAGGGCGATTATGTCGACGGCAGCATGCTGTTCGGCCCGCCGCTGGTGGGCTTTGGCTTGCAGTTTGCGCTGGTGCAGCACCTCGAATTTGCCGCCGCGTTTAGCGCCTTGGCCATGGGCCTGCTGTATATGTTTATCGCCCGGATTCTGGTCGGCCGTGCGCCGGGGCGCGCCCTGCTGCTGGTGGAAACCTGCATGGCGCTGGGTGTGATCTTTGGTTCGCTGGCCATTCCCCTGGGCTTGGATGCGCAATGGACGTCCGCCGCCTGGGCCGTCGAAGGTGCCGGCATCTTCTGGCTTGGTCTGCGTCAGCAGCGGCCGTTGGCCCGTGCCTTTGCCATGCTGCTGCAACTGGGTGCGGCGTTGGCCTTCCTGGTCGGTCTGCACGATGGTGTCACGTCGATGCTTTACGGCTCGTGGCTAGGCGCCTTGTTGCTGGGCCTGTCGCTGCTGTTCAGTCATCAGCAACTGCGTAAGGCCTCGCCTGAGCAGGCCAGCGATTGGGAACGTCGCGGTATTCCTGTATTGGCAGTGCTGGGCCTGACGTTCCTCTACCTGCTGGCGCCGTTAAACCTGCGTGCCGAAGCCACGGCTATCGCTTGGGCCATCGCTGGGTTGGCGACTTTGTTCGTCGGCTTGCGCATTCAATCGCGCAGCTTTCTGTTCACCGCCTTTGCCGTGCAACTGCTCGGTGGTGCGATCTTCTTGCTGCAACTGCGCGGTGCCACGGCTGATGACACTGGCGTATTTACCGCAGGCTGGCGTGGTCTGGTGGTGGCCTCGCTGATTGGCCTGGCGTTGATCGGCGGCATGTTGGTGGCGGCGCGGGACAAGCAGGTGCGCGAAGACGCCGGCTTGATGCGCGGCCTGTCGCTGGTGCTGCTGGTGGGGCTGGTGTTTATCAACCTGGCGGTGCTGTTTGTACTGCCGTGGGAAACCGCCAGCGCCGTGTGGGCGGGCAGTGGTTTGCTGATTGTCTGGCTTAGCCTGCATTTGCAGCAGCGCGCCAGTTTTGTCTTTGGTTTGCTCTTGCAAGCGCTGGGCGGTATCGCCTTTCTTGCCGCCAGCCCTCTGCTGCTTGGGCCGCTGAGCAGCGAAGGCTTGCGGCCGTTGGCCCACGCCGGCTTCTGGGCGCCGGCCACCCTGGCGCTGGCCGCCCTGGTTGGGGCATGGCGCCTGATGCGCGCCGCCCGTAATGATAGTGATGCCATGGGCGCCCTGAGCCTGGAGCGCTTGTCGCAGTTGCTGGTGGTGTGGGGCGCTGGTTGGTGGACGCTGGCGGCGGTCAGTGAAGTGCTGCGCTTTGCCGAGTCGAGTGTGCAGGTGCCGTTGTTGCTGATTATCGCGGCAGCCAGCGTGGCGCTGTGGGCCTGGCTGGCGGCGCGAGAGAACTGGCAAGCGCTGGCGCTGCTCTGCCCGTTACTGGTGCCGGCCGCGGGCGTTGCGCTGCTGTATGCCTGGAATGGGCAGTATCACCCGGCCGCCCAGTTTGGCTGGTTGGGTTGGGGGCTGTTGTTTGCTGTGCACCTGTGGTCGCTGCGGCGCTTGGCGGCCTTGCTGCCTGCGGGGGCGCTAAGCGCGGCGCATGTGCTGGGCTGCTGGCTGATCCTCGGCGTGCTGGCGCTGGAGCTGCGCTACCTGCTGTATGTGCTGTCGGACCATTACAACGCCTGGCGTTGGCTGGGTTGGGCAGTGCTGCCAAGTACGTACCTGTTGGCCATGGCCTCGCCACGCAACTGGCCGTGGCCGGTGCGCGCTTATGCCCGCGAGTACCGCTACTACGCCGCCTTGCCGTTGGCGGTGCTGATGCTCGGCTGGTTCTGGCTGGCCAACATTGCCAGCGACGGCAATGCCGAGCCGCTGCCGTATGTGCCGCTGATCAACCCTTTGGAATTGGGCATGCTGTTCGCCCTGTTTGGTGTGTGCCGCTGGTTGCATAGCGCCTTGCCGCAGTTGCCCGACGGCGAACGCCTGGGCTGGTTGCCGCAAGTGGTGGCCGGAGCATCGCTGTTCGCCTTGTTTACCGCCCTGGTATTCCGTGCCGCGCACCACTGGGGTGGCGTGCCGTATCAACTCGACCTGCTGCTGGAGTCGATGCTGGTGCAGGCCGGCTTGTCGATTATCTGGACCCTGATCGCCCTGGCCCTGATGATTTTTGGCCACCTGCGCAGCCGTCGCGAAATCTGGTTGGTGGGCGCCGCGCTGATTGGTGTGGTGGTGGCCAAGCTGTTCTTTGTTGAACTCGGCAATCGGGGTGGCCTGGAGCGCATCGTGTCGTTTATTGGCGTCGGCGTGCTGCTATTGATCGTCGGTTATTTCGCCCCGCTGCCGCCTCGGCACGCGGTTACTGAAACGGAAGAAGAGCAGGTCCAGTCATGAGTGCGCTGTTTTCCCCGGCAACCCTGCGCCGTGTCGTGCTCGGCGCTGTTGTCACCCTGGCGGCCACCGCCGTTATTGCCGAACAACGTTCGGACTACAGCACCCAGGTGCCGCTCACCGTCAGCGGCGAAGGGCCTTGGTACCGCCTGGAAGTACCCATGGCCCTGCGCCTGGCGGCACGTTTTGGCGATATGCGCGATCTGCGCGTGTTCAACGCCGAAGGCGAAGCCCAGGCCTATGCCCTGACCGTGGGCAGTGCCGAGCAAAGCGAAACCAATACCGCCACGGCTGTGAAGTGGTTTCCGCTATACAGCGCCGTTGATGCCCCCGCTGGTGCGCCCAGCGTGCGTGTGCAGCGCACCACCGCCGGCACCATCGTTGAAGTCGGCCCAGAAGCCGTCACCACCACCGACAAACAACAAGTGCTGCGCGGCTGGTTGCTCGACGCCAGCGCCATTGACGCGCCGCTGAACAAACTAAGCCTGGACTGGACATCCGAGCAGGACGGTTTCCAGCGCTTTACCATCGAAGCCAGTGACGACCTGCAAACTTGGTCGCGCTGGGACGACGGCCAAATCGCCCGCCTGGCATTCGCCGATGAACGCATCGAACAGCGCGACACCACCTTGCCCGGCCAACGCGCCCGTTACCTTCGCCTGCTGTGGCTAGCGCCGCAAAAAGCGCCCGTGCTGATCAGCGCCGAGTTGTCCAGCACCACCCACAGCAGCGTGCCGGCGCCGATGTCGTGGTCGGACAGCCTGCCGACCACCGTGGGGAAGGAGGGTGAATACACCCTTGATCTGCCAGTGCCTCTGCCGCTGGAACTGCTGCGGGTCGACCTGGCGCAAGCCAACACCTTGGCCCCGGTGAATGTCAGCACGCGGCGCGACAGCAAAGACAGTTGGCAGCCGCTGGCGCGCGGCCTGCTGTATCGCTTGCCGGAGAACGGTAAAGACGTGATTCACGACGAGCTCCAGCTGCCCGGGCAATGGGTGCAGCACCTGCGCCTGCAGGTGGACCCGCGCGGCGGAGGCTTGGGCAAGGGCGCGCCGACCGTGCGTGTTGGGCTGCGGGCTACGCAGTTAGTGTTTCTGGCTCGCGGCACGCCGCCCTATGTGCTGGCGCTGGGTAATGCCAATGGCAAGGCCAATAGCTTGCCGCTGGCGACGTTGATTCCGGGCTACGACGAGACGCGCTTGGCCAAGCTTGGCGTGGCTAAGGCGGGTGAGCTGGTATCGGTGGCACCGGCGCCTGAGGCTGCCTCGTCGGCTGCGAGTGTCGACTGGCAGCGGTATGGGCTTTGGGCTGTGCTGCTAGTAGGGGTAGCGCTGCTGGTGGGCATGGCGTTGAGTTTGTTGCGGGCGCAGAAGCCGTAGGGTGTGCTGTGCGCACCAGTTTTTTGCTTTTGTTTTCGAGGGGCTGGGTTCTTCTTTACCGTGTGTGCTGAACGCTCTGTTTCGCGCCTTACGCGCGACTCACTTTTTGCCAGTCGCGGCAAAAAGTAAGCAAAAAACGCTTGCCCCTACCTTGGCCCTCCGCTGCGCTGCGGGTTCCCTCGCTTCGTCGTTGCTTCAGGGGCACGGCACAACGGGCCTTCCATGGCCCGAT
>NZ_JBBNAH010000073.1:0-15035 GCF_037994325.1 Pseudomonas sp. | reverse complement strand
TTTCCGAAGTATCCAGCTGAATATTGGCTTTGCCGGTGCGCTCACGTCGCTCGCTGCGTTCAACACGCAGGGCTTTGAGGGCGCGAACACGGCCTTCGTTACGGGTGCGGCGCGCTTTGATGCCCTGGCGGATCCACACTTCTTCCTGGGCCAGGCGCTTGTCGAACAGGGCGTTGGCGGTTTCTTCGGCGGCCAGTTGCTGTTCTTTGTGCTCAAGAAAGCTGGCGTAGTCGCCGTTCCAGTCGATCAAGCCGCCACGGTCCAGTTCCAGAATGCGTGTAGCCAGGTTCTGCAAGAAAGAGCGGTCGTGGGTAATAAACAGCACGGCACCTTGGAAATCTTTCAGCGCATCTTCTAGCCAGGCAATCGCACCGATATCCAAGTGGTTGGTCGGCTCGTCGAGCAGCAGCAAATCAGGCTCGGAAACCAGCGCCTGGGCCAGCAACACCCGGCGACGCCAGCCACCGGACAGCTCGGCCAGGGTTTTGTCGGCCGGCAGTTGCAGGCGGCTCAGGGTGCTGTCGACCAATTGCTGCAAGCGCCAGCCGTCTTTGGCTTCGAGGTCTTGCTGCACATGCATCAGCTTGTTGAGGTCTTCGTCGGTAACGATGTTCTGGCTAAGGTGGTGGTACTCGGCGAGCAAGGCGCCGACGCCATCGAGGCCTTCAGCGACCACGTCAAACACGGTACGGCCATCGGCTACCGGCAATTCTTGCGGCAGCTCGCCGATTTTCAGACCGGGCGCGCGCCATACCGAACCGTCGTCACCCAGGCGGTCGCCCTTGACCAGGCGCAGCAGGCTGGATTTACCCGTACCGTTGCGGCCAATGATGCACACCCGCTCGCCACGGGCGATCTGCCAGGAAATCTTGTCCAGCAGCGGCATTGCGCCATAGGCCAGGGAAACATCGGTGAACTTCAGCAGCATGGTCGCCTCGAGGGAGTAGCTTCGGCCTACGCGAGCCTGGAAATACGCCGCGCGACAGCCGTTAAAAATCTCTTTACCGAGCGCTTTTCGCATCGGCAAAACTGGGCGCGCATTCTACCGACTTGCGCCCTTGGCCGGGTGGGGTTTTTTTGATCCCTGTGATCAGTGGAAGCGCTTAAGCCCGTACGCTGGTGATCTGGTCGGGCGTGCTGCGGGCACCAGGCAGTTTGCGCGTTTACCCCAGGGTGTGCGCGGCACACCCTACTCCACCAAGCCCATCCCCCGGTTATTAGCGCTTTCGCTTTCTCCAGCGCCCGGCAAAAGGCTAAGCTACCGACCTTTAGCGCTAAGCCAACACTTGGCGTCTTTTTAGAATTTCAGCTCGGAAGTGTCATGCGCGGTCGTCTGCTCTGCCTGTTGTCCTGCCTGCTCCTCTCCTCCGTTTCCCTCGAAGCCACTGCGGCCGCCAGCCTGACGCAGCAGCGGCAGTTTTACGATGAGGCTAAACGTGCGCTCGCCAAAGGTGACAGCGGCCCGTACCGCACGTACGCCAACGCCCTGGCCGATTACCCGCTGGAGCCTTACCTGGCTTATGACGAGCTGACTGCTCGGCTAAAAACCGCCAGCAATGCCGAGATCGAGAAATTTCTGGCCGAACATGGCGACCTTCCACAAGCCAATTGGATGAAGCTGCGCTGGTTGCGCTGGCTGGCCGAGCGCGGCGATTGGAAGCCGTTCGTTAAGTACTACGACCCGAAAATGAATTTCACCGAGTTGGACTGCCTTAACGGCCAGCACCAGCTGATTTCCGGGCAAACCGCCGAAGGTTATGCCAGCGCGGAAAAACTCTGGTTGGTGGGCAAGTCCCAGCCGGACGCCTGCGAGCCGCTGTTCACCATGTGGGCTAACGCTGGCCAGATGCCGGAAACCATGGTGTGGAAGCGTTTGAAGCTGGCCGTACAAGCGCGCAATTACAGCCTGGCGACCCACCTGACCGCGTCTTTGCCGACTCTGAGCAACCAGGCCAAGCTGATGATTGACGTGGCGCAGAAGCCGACCATGCTGAGCAACACCGCGCGCTTTATGCCGCCCAGCCAGACCATGGCCGATATCGTCAGCCTCGGCCTGCGCCGCCTGGCTAAGGACGATCCGGAAAAAGCCATCAGCCTGCTGAACGACTACACCCCCCGTCTGCCGTTTTCGGTGGAGGAAAAAGTCGCCATCGCCCGCGAAATCGGCCTGACCCTGGCGAAACGCTTTGATGATCGCGCCCTGCCGATCATGACCCAGTACGACCCGGAGCTACGCGACAACACCGTAACCGAATGGCGCGCGCGCCTGCTGCTGCGCCTGGGCCGTTGGAGCGAAGCCAACCAACTGATCCGTCGTATGCCCGCCGACCTGGCCAGCACCAATCGCTGGCGCTACTGGCAAGCTCGCAGCCAGCAACTGGCCGAGCCCAATAACCAAGGCGCGGCCCTGCTGCTGTATCAGCCGGTTTCCAAAGAACGCGATTTCTACGGTTTTATGGCCGCGGACCAGCTGAAGACCCCGTATCAGCTAACCAACAAGCCATTGCTGCTGAACGCCCAGTTGATGCAGAAAGTGCGCAACACCCCGGGCATTCGCCGCGCCTTGGAATTCCACGACCGTGGCCAGATTGTTGATGGGCGCCGCGAGTGGTACCACGTTAGCCGCTTGTTCAGTCGGGATGAATTGGTCGCCCAAGCGCGGCTTGCCTACGACAAAAAGTGGTACTTCCCAGCTATTCGCACCATCAGCCAAGCCCAGTACTGGGACGACCTGGACGTGCGCTTCCCCATGGCCCACCGCGACACCCTGGTGCGTGAAGCCAAGGTACGCGGCCTGCATTCAAGCTGGGTGTTTGCCATTACCCGCCAGGAAAGCGCCTTTATGGACGACGCGCGCTCCGGCGTCGGCGCCAGTGGCTTGATGCAACTGATGCCCGGCACCGCCAAGGAAACCGCACGCAAATTCAGCATTCCATTCGCCCCACAACAACTGTTGGACCCGGACAAGAATGTGCAGCTGGGTGCGGCGTACCTGAGCCAGGTGCACGGCCAGTTCAACGGCAACCGCGTGCTGGCCTCGGCCGCCTATAACGCTGGGCCGGGGCGTGTACGCCAGTGGCTAAAAGGTTCGAACCACCTGGCCTACGACGTGTGGGTAGAGACCATTCCATTCGACGAAACCCGCCAGTACGTGCAAAACGTGCTGTCTTACGCGGTGATCTACGGCTTTAAGCTCAATGCTCCGCAACCGTTGGTGGATTGGCATGAGCGGTTTTTTGATGATCAGTGAGTGGGTAACTCTGCGGGGTCGAAATCAGCGCACCTGAGTCCCCGCCTGCGCGGGGACGACGAGACGGCGATAGGCAGGCGCCCCCGCGTCATTTCCGCGAAGGCGGGAACCCAGGTACGCAAGCGTCCCTGAAGACGTGCAAGACGCGTTACTCCAACACCTCCACTTCCATCCCCACTTCCAATTCCCCTACCCCTTGGTTAATCAGGTTCTGCCCGAAATACACCTCGCCTTCACGCTCGCGGTAGGTTTTTAGGGTAGCCAAGGGTTCGCGGTCCGGGCTGCGTTCGCCGGTTTGCGGGTCAATGGTGGTCAGGATGCAGCGGGTGCAGCCTTTGGCGACGCGAAACTCCACACCACCGATGCGGATACGCTTCCAGCTGTCTTCGGCGTACGGTTCACTGCCCTCCACCACCAGGTTCGGGCGAAAACGCAGCATTTCCAGCGGGCGGCCTACGCGCTTGGACAAGTCATCTAGCGACGCCTGGCCAATCAATAGCAGCGGAAACCCATCGGCAAACCCGACTTTCTCGTCCGGGCTGAGGCTACCCGGAATATCCCGCGCCCGCTCCAGCGGCACATGCACCAGCCGGCAGGCCTTACCCAGAAAGCGGCTCAGCCACTCTGCCGCCTCATCACCAGCATCTGGCACATACATATTGTCGCTCCAGATAAAGGCGCCACGCATTTCGGCGTCCGGGCCTGGCACGGGCACATCCAGCGCCTCAAAGCCGTCGGCGTTGAGTGTCAGGCCGCCCTGGGCATTCCATAGCGCCGAGAGCTGCGACATATGCGCCATTGCCCGCTGCGTGAAGAACCGCCCGTTACTGGCATCCACCAACATCCAGCGACGATCGCCGAGCATGCCCAGGCTGTCGAGCTGCGCACGCGGCAAGCTCTCGCCAATCGCGGATTTCATGGGGAAACGGTAGAGAGAAGAGAGTCGCAGCATGCCCGGCGTCCTGGTCAACAGATAACAAAGGACCGTTATACGGAATTGCCGGGTAGGCACTCAAGCAGTTCTAAAGGCGGAGTCCAAGGTTGGGTGGGGTATGCGCACCATCCGCCATCGCCTGGATATTCTGGGTCCCCGCCTTCGCGGGGACGACGCAGTGCTCTATTAAAGAACACGTCTTCCCCGCGCAGGCGGGGATCCAGAGTTTTGTAAGAACTTGATCGGGGGCGCGCGCCCAAATGAGATCGGTCGATTACTCGTCGAGCATCAAGCGTTCACGAATCACATCAACCAGTTTGTCGGGCTGGAATTTGGAGAGGAAGTTGTCGCAGCCAACCTTCTTCACCATCGCCTCGTTAAAGCTGCCCGACAGCGAGGTATGCAGCACCACGTAGAGGTCTTTCAGGCGTGGGTCGTTGCGGATTTCGGTGGTCAGGCGGTAGCCGTCCATCTCGGGCATTTCAGCATCGGTAAAAATCATCAGCAGCTTGTCGGTCATGACATGACCTTCGTCCGCCCATTTCTTCAGCTGGTTGAGGCCTTTCAAGCCGTCGGTGGCTACGTGCAATTTAAGGCCGAGCTGGGACAGGGTGTCGCGCAATTGGGCCAACGCCACGCTGGAGTCGTCGACCAACAACACTTCACGGCCACGGGCCTTTTCCAGCACCGGGTCAGTCAGACGATCACCGGAAATAGTGGCGTTGTACGGCACAATTTCGGCCAGCACTTTTTCCACGTCGATGATTTCCACCAACTGCTCTTCCACCTTGGTGATCGCCGTCAGGTAGTGCTGACGGCCAGCGCCACCGGGCGGCGGCAGGATGGAATCCCAATTGAGGTTAAGAATGCGATCAACGCCACCAACCAAAAACGCCTGAACCGAACGGTTGTATTCGGTGACGATAATGGTGCTTTTTTCATTCGGCACAATCGGGCGCATGCCGATGGCTTGGGACAGGTCGATAACCGGGAGGGTTTGGCCGCGAAGACTGACCACACCGCAGACAAAGGGGTGGCGATGGGGCATCAGGGTCAGCTTAGGCATCTGCAGGACTTCCTGCACCTTAAACACGTTGATCGCGAAGAGCTGCCGGCCCGCCAGGCGGAACATCAAAATTTCCAGGCGGTTCTCACCTACCAGCTGTGTGCGTTGGTCCACTGAGTCGAGAATGCCGGCCATGCTGTGCTCCTGTCGTGTCTATCGAGTCTAGCTAATGCTTGCAACCTTATCGGCAGACGATAGAACAACTGAAAAAATGCGCTGAAAATGAAGTGCCATCATGCCGTGCCATCACGGCGGGCACAATCGCCGGCTGCGACGCTCGTAGGGTGTGCTGTGCGCACCAGCGATTGACGGCTAACCGCCATGTTGCGCACAGCACACCCTACATGGGTCGAGCCCAAGCGTTTGGGCAGTCTGCACCGGCTTTTTTCAGGCGTCCATGCCTAACAAAGGCGAGCCCGGCGGCAGGTGCACGCGCAATGCTGCGGGCCGGGCGTTGAAGCGCAGGGCTTTGCTTTCCAGCGGTTCACCGTCGAGGTTGAGATCCAGGCCTTCCGGCGCCTCAATTTCGATCCACGGTAGGCGCGCTTTGATCGACACGCTTTCCAGGCCAAGAATGCCGCCAGACAGCAACGTGCCCAAGGTGCCGACCACATCCTGCGGCGCTGGAACAATGCAGATATCCAGCAGCCCATCATTTACGCAGGCCTGCGGACACAGCACATGCCCGCCACCAGCCTGGCGACCGTTGCCAATGCCTAGGGCGAGAAAGTCGCCTTCCCAGGAAAAGTCCGGCCCACTAAAACGGCCAAACGCGGCATGCACATCAGAGAAGCGGGTAAGCCCGGTGAGGAAGTAAGCGGCCCCGCCGAGCACACGCTTAAGGTCTTCTGAGGTGTTAGCGGTGATTTTTGAGCCGAAACCGCCGGTGGCCATATTCAAGAACAGTTGGCCGTCCACTTCGCCCAAATCAATCGGCAGCGCTGGCGCGTCGAGCAGCGCCAGGGCTTCCAGCGGTACCAGCGGCACCCCAGCGGCATGGGCGAAGTCGTTAGCGGTGCCTAGTGGCAGCAAGGCCAGGCTGGCGTCGGCCTCAGCCAGGGCCATGGCCTCGGCGACATCACGCAAGGTGCCGTCGCCACCACCGGCAATAATGGTCCGGTAACCGGCGGCCAACGCTTCGTTTACCAGGCGCTGGGCGTCGCCGCCTTCCCAGGTCACGCGCACCGCCAGTTCCCAGCCGTCATCACGGCGCGTTTGCACCGCAGCGCGCACCTCTTCGTTGAGGGCTTGTTTGCCGTGCAGAATCAGTAGGGCTTTGCGCTCGGTCATCACTAAATCCTTTAGTCGCTGGAGCAACCCTAGCAGCGGCGACAAGGTGTGAGGCCGCTAGGCAGGGTAGCCGGTTATTTTGCGAATACTTTGGTACAGCGGTTTGAGCTGCTTATACATGCGTTGGTACACCTCGCGGTACAAGCGTTCATAGATTTGTTGTGCCGGCGTGTTGGGCTCGAATACCTGGCCGACGCGGGTCATGGCAGCGATGGCGCTGGGAAAGTCTGCATGCAGCCCCAGGCCGACCGCGCAATCAATCGCCGCGCCCAACCCTGAGGTTTCATAAACATGCGGTCGCTCAGCCGGCAGGCCAAAAATATCCGCCGTCAGTTGCATCGCCGCATCACTTTGCGAACCGCCACCGGATACCCGCAGCCGGGTGATTTTGCTACCCGAGCGCTTTTCAATCTGCTCTTTACCCTGGCGCAAGGCGTAGGCCAGGCCTTCAAGAATGGCGCGGTAGATATGTGCGCGGGTATGCACATCGCCAAAGCCGATAATCGAGCCCTTGGCCTCCAGCCCCGGCTCACGAATGCCGGGGGTCCAGTAGGGTTGCAGCATCAAGCCCATGGAGCCAGCCGGCACGCTGTTCACCAGCTCATCAAACAACGCCTCCGGCTCCACCCCCAGCTCCTTGGCACGCTGCATCTCGCGCAGACCGAACTCTTGCTTAAACCAGCTGACCATCCAGAAGCCTCGATAAATCATCACCTCGGTGTTGTAGTGATCCGGAATCGCGGCGGGAAATGGCGGAATCAGTGGCACGGTTTCCAAGTAGGTGCTGCGGGTGGTGTTGATAGTGGCGGTGGTGCCGTAGGACAAACACGCCGTACTCGGCTCCACCCCGCCCGCTCCCAACACCTCACAGGCCTTGTCGGCGCCGGCGGCAATCAACGGCAAGCCCTCGGGAATGCCGGTATGGCGGCTGGCCTCGGCGCTGATTGCGCCCAGGTGCTCACCGGGTTTGACCAGTTCGGGCAATTGGTCCGGACGCACCGGCATGGCTTGCCATTTCCAGTCGCGGCGCGCGGCCCATTTCAGGCGTTTGTAATCAAAGGGTAGATAGCCAACGCAGCAGGCCACCGAATCAACAAAACGCCCGCACAACCGGTGGGTAAGAAAGCCCGAGAGCAGCAGCACTTTGTCGGTCTTGGCCCACAGCTCCGGCTGCTCCTGCGCCAGCCAGTTGACCTCGGCCTGGGCGCGAAAGTAATCCACCGTTGCCTCTTCGCGGATCAGTTTGAACAACCAACCCCAGGGCCCTTTGATTTTGTCGCGAATCTCGGCACGGCGTTGATCGAGCCAGAGAATCGCCGGGCGCAGCGGCTTGCCCGCCGCGTCCACGGTAATAATGGTGCCGCGCTGGGTGGTCAGCGCTACGCCTTTGATCAGGCGTTTGTCGATATCCACCTGCTGCCAGAGCAATTCACAGGCTTGGCCCAGGCTTTTCCAGTAGTACTCAGGGTCTTGCTCAGCCCAGCCCGGTTGTTGGGAATAGTAGGCCTGCAGATCGACCTTACCCTTGCCGAGCAGATTGCCCTGCAAGTCGAACAGCAAGGCGCGTACGCTTTGGGTGCCGTTATCGATGGCCAGCAGGTAACTTTTTTCGCTCATGGCATTGGCCTTTTTATTGTTGTGCTGGCGTGGCGGGCAGGCTGTAGCAGCGTTGCCAGAGCGCCAGGTAATGCTGCTGTTCTTGCTGCCAGCGCTCGTCGCTCCAGGCCAGACGCGCCTGACATAACTCGCGAATGCGCGGCAGATAGGCGCTGGCGCCATTAGGTAGAAGTAGGCCCACGCGGGTACGGCGCAGCAGCAAGTCATCCAGATGCAGCACCAGCTCGTGTTCAGCGGCAAAGGCCAGTTCGGCCCACAACGTATCGGTGGCACCCAGGCAGTCGGTACCCAGCTCATCGAGCAGCGGCAGCAGCAAGGGTAATTGCCCGCCGTAGCGGCCAGCCAGGCGCCGCTGCTGGTTAGCGCCAAGGCCCGCAATGTCGGCCGTCGGCAGTGGGCGAAATACCGCGCTGCCGCTGTCGCTGAGGGTTTTGCCCAGCATCGGCGCGCAGGCGTTGAGCACTTCCAAGGCCAATAAACGAAAGGTGGTCAGCTTGCCGCCGGCCAGGGTGACGCTGCCGGGTTCAGTCCATAGCACGTGCTCACGCTTTTCGTCGGAGGGCTTGGTGCCCGCTGTGTTGCTCGCCACCACCGGGCGCACGCCGGCCCAGGTGGATAGCACGTCGCTGGCGCTGATCTGCGCCTGGGGAAACTGCTGCGCGCAGGCGCTAAGCAGGTACGTCACTTCATCGGCGCTGATGCGCGCTTCGAGGTCGATATCGTCGCCATGGTCGAGGTCGGTGGTGCCGATCACCGTGGCGCCTTCCCAGGGAAAAACAAACACCGGGCGACGATCGCTGGCGTGCATAAAGCTAAAGGCATGGGCCAGCGGCAAACGCCAGGCCGGCAGCAGCAGATGGCTGCCACGTAGCGGGCGGATATGTTCGCCGCCTTGCGGTTTACGTAGGCGATCAGCCCAGGCACCAGTCGCTTGGGCGACCACACCAGCATTGAATTGCAGGCGTTGGCCGGTCTCGACATTCTCGGCGACTAAGCCAGTAACGCGGCCATCGGCGCGGGTAAGTTGCACCACTTTAACCCCGTTGAGCGCTTCGCCGCCGTCGGCGCGCGCCTCGCCCAGCACGCGCATAACCAGGCGGGCATCGTCGGTAACCGCATCAAAAAAGCGCGTACCACCGAGTAAGTCCTGCGCCTTCAAACCTGGCGCCAGATAATCCAGCGACAGCTTGGGGTAAAACGTGTGGTTACGTTTGCCGGCCAGGGCGTCGTACACCCGCAGCAGCGTGCCGAATACCTTAGGGCCGGGAAATTGCCCCTGGTAGTGCGGCATAACAAAGCTCAGCGGATCAACCAAGCCCGGCGCTTCGGCCAGCAGGCGCTGGCGTTCATGCACCGAATCGCGGGTCAGGGCGAACTGGCCTTTGGCGATATAACGCAGGCCGCCATGCACCATCTTTGAAGAACGACTGGACGTGCCCCAGGCGAAATCACGCTGTTCAATCAGCAGACAACGCCAGCCACGGCGCGCCGCCTCACGCAAGATGCCGGCGCCGCTAATGCCGCCGCCGACCACGATCAGATCCCAGTCACGGGAAGCCAATTCGGCTAAGGACTTTTCCCGCCAAGCCGCGTTCCAGGTAGTCATACGCGCCGCACCGCTGCAAACGCCGACCTCGCCCTGGTGCGCACAGCACACCCTACGGTCATGGCAGGAGTACGCCGGGGTTTAGGCGTTGGTCGGGGTCGAAGTGCTTGGCTAATGACTGCAAAGCGGCCATGCCCAATTCGCCCTTTTCCACCGCCAGGTACGGCGCATGGTCACGGCCCACGCCATGCTGATGGCTGATGGTGCCGCGGTTATTCACCACGGTGCTGCTGGCCAGGTGTTTGAGTTTCTGCCAGCGCGCGTGGGTGGTGGCGTAGTCGGGGCCGGGGCGGAATACGTAGGTGGTGTAGATGCTTGAGCCTTGGCCATAGACGTGGGACAGGTGGGTAAATACATGCACCCGCTCGCCCTCTTCGCTCAGGCCTTGGCGCAAGCTGGCTTCGATTTTGTTCAGCAGGTTGTCGACGTTACTCCAGTCGGTCGCGGTTTCCAGGGTGTCGACGGCATAGCCGGCTTGCCACAGGCCTTCACGCAGATACGGAAAACGAAAGCGCCCTTCTGCCCATTTTTTCCCCAGCAAGGTGCCGGTAAACACGCCGCCGAAGCTTTTCAGCAGTGCCTTGACCTGCTTGAGCGACAGCGCGTTCTGCGCGCGATTGCCGGTGACGCCAAAGGTCAGCATGCACTTGCCCGCCTTGGCGCCGCGCAGGGCCAGGTATTTTTCCAGCCAGGCGATCTGCTCGGGGTGGCCAGCCAGGGCCAGTTGGGTTTCGGTTTCGATGGCGTTGGACAGGCGCAACATCGACAGCGGCACCCGCGCTTGGCCAAGGGTACGAATCGCCTCAAGAGCCTTGGCCCAGGAGGGCAAAAATACCGCGTAGAACTTTTCTTCCGCCGCCAGCTTGGTAACGCGCACCTGCACGCTGGAAATCACCCCGAAACGGCCTTCCGAACCGAGGACGATTTCGCGCAAATCCGGGCCGGCGGCCGAGGCCGGAAAGGTCGGAATCTGCAAGGTGCCAGCGAATGTTTCCAAGGTGCCACCGGCAAAAAGCTGCTCAATGCGCCCATAGCGCAGCGACTGCTGACCGCTGGAACGGCTGGCGACCCAACCGCCCAACGTCGACAGCTCCCAAGACTGGGGAAAGTGGCCAAGGGTGTAACCGCGAGCGCGCAATTGGCTTTCCACTTGCGGGCCATTGGCGCCGGGGCCGAAGGTGGCGATCAGGGCGGTTTCATCCAGCTCAAGCAAACGGCTCATGCGTTCCAGCGACAGGGTCAGCACGGGCTTGTCGCTCGCCTGCGGGTTGATATGGCCGGCCACCGACGTGCCGCCGCCGTAAGGAATCACCAGCACGTCCTGCTCAGCGGCCCACACCAGTAATTCGCGGACTTGTGCGGGGGTTTCCGGGAACGCGACGCCATCGGGAAAGACGTCGAAACGACCTTCGCGCATCGCCAGCCAATCCGGCAGGCTCTGGCCACGGGCGTGGCGCACGCGCGCTTCGGCGTCAGTGCTGATCAAGGCATGCTCGGCCAGGCGCGAGGCTGGCACTTGCGCCAGCACCTGCGCCAGGCTGGCGTCTGGCAGCACCTGGCCAGGGCCGATCAGTTGCCCCAGAAACGCACCACCATGGGCGGGCAATTCCACCACCGTTGCTTCATCACCCCAACCGTTCCAGCGCCGCATGGCTGTCTCCTTGTCTTATTCATCGCCGGTTCCAGACCGACTTATTGGATGCCTATACTAGCGACCCGCCGAGCCTCGTCACTGTCGGATAAGGACAGCCGCGGTGGCAGATCAAGACAGTCCATCAGAATAAGAACAACGCCATGCAAGCACTTGGCTACACCTCCGTTCCCGCGCTGCTCAAATACCTGCGCCATGCCGAACAGCTTGGCATCGACCAGGCCGCCGCCCTCGCTGCCGCCGGCCTGACCGCCAGTGACCTGGACGACAACAGCCGGCGCCTGCCCAGTGAAGCCCATGAAAAGCTGCTGGCGTATTTGCTACGCGAATCAAACGACCCGCTCTTCGGCCTGCACGCCGCGCACTTCACCCAGCCAGGCTCGTGGAGCGTGCTGGGCTATATCACCATGAACTGCGCGACCCTTGGCGAGGCCATGAGCCGCATCGTGCCGTATGAGAAGTTGGTGGGGGATATGGGCGTCAGCCGCCTGGAACCGGCGGGTGATCACCTGCGCCTGATCTGGACTTGCCGCCATGAGCCAGCGGAGATTCGCCGGCATATGGTCGAAAACGTGCTGACCTCTTGGCTGCTCTATGCGCGCTGGATCGCCGATGTGCAGGCTTCGCCGCGCGAGGTGTGGTTTGAGCATCCGCAGCCGGCGGATACCGATATCGCCGAGTACGAGCAGGTATTTGGTTGTGCGGTGAAGTTCGAGCAGCCAGTGAATGCCTTGCTGGTGCCGATGGAATACCTCGCCGTGCCGTTGCGCCAAGCCGACGCCAACCTGCTGCGCACCCTGGAAGAACATGCGCTGACGCTGATGGCCGGTCTGGACGAAGGTGAGCCGCTGCCGCTGCGGGTAAAAAATGCCCTGCGCTTACTACTAAAAGATGGTTTGCCGCGCAAAGAACGGGTGGCGGAAAAGTTTGAAATGACCGTGCGGACGTTGCAGCGACACTTGCAGCAGGCCGGCACCAGCTACCAAGAAATTCTCGACCAACTGCGTCAGGAATTGGCCGAGCATTACCTGACCCGCAGCACCTTGCCGGTGCAGGACATTGCCTACTACCTGGGCTTTACCGAAAGCCGCTCGTTCCACCGCAGCTTTAAGGGCTGGACCGGGATGACGCCAGGGGAGTACCGCGAAGCGCACCGCAAGAACGCGGAAGTGTGACGGCAGGCACCGCGCCATAGTTGCGCATCTGGGTCCCCGCCTGCGCGGGGACGACGGAGTTGTTGGGTGTCTCGCCGTCATCCCCGCGCAGGCGGGGATCCAGGTTTGGCCTATTCGACAGAAGCCGTCGGATCAGTTCAGCACTTCGCTCAGGGGAATGAAATTCACGCTCTCCCCTTCACTCAACGTTCGGCCCTCGGGCACTTCCACTAAGCCTTCTGCCCACGCCGCACTGCGCAGCACCCCGGAGCTTTGGTTGCTGTAGAGCACCGCGCGGCCGTCTTCGATTCGCGCGCGCAGGTATTCGCGGCGCTCGCCGGCAGTACGCCAGGTAAAGCCGGCCGGCACCGGAAAACGCAACGGGGTGACTTCCGCTACGCCCATACGCCGCAGCAGATAAGGCCGCGCCAGCAAGGCGAAGGTCACCAGGGTGGAGGCTGGATTGCCGGGTAAGCCAATCACCGGCACACCGCGAAAGTGCCCGAAGGTCAGCGGCTTGCCGGGCTTGATCGCCAGCTTCCACAACGCCAGTTCGCCCTCTTCGCGCAGGGCGTGACCGAGAAAGTCCGCCTCGCCGACAGAAACGCCGCCGGTGGAAAGAATCAGATCGACGCTGGCAAAGCTGCCCAAGCGTTGCCGGGTGAGTTCGAGGTTGTCCGGCAAAATGCCGCCGTCGAGCACTTCGCAGCCGACCTGACGTAGCCACTGAATCAACAGGGTGCGGTTGCTGTTGTAGATCTGTCCCGGCCCTAACGGCTGGCCCGGTTCGATCAGCTCGTCGCCGGTAGACAACACCGCCACGCGCGGGCGGCGCACTACGGTTAACTCGGCCACCCCCAGGGTCGCGCATAGACCGAGCTTGATCGCGTTCAGGCGTGTGCCCGCGACCAACACGGTTTCACCGACGTGGGTTTCCTGCCCTTGTGGGCGGATGTTCTGCTCAACCTTGATGGCCTGGGTAAAACGCACGCGGCCGTCTTCCAGCACCTCGACGTTTTCCTGCATTTCCACCGCATCGGCGCCGGGCGGAACCGGCGCGCCGGTGAAGATGCGCGCGCAGGTTCCGGCTTGCAGCGGCGCGGGCGCCTGGCCGGCGAAAATTCGCTGGGTAACCACCAGCGGTTCGCCCTGCCAGTCGGCTTGGCGCAGGGCGTAACCGTCCATGGCGCTATTGGGCCACGGCGGCAAATCCAGGCTGGCAACCAAGGGCTCGGCCAGCACGCGGCCATGGCCATCGGCTAAGGCTACTGTTTCAACTTCGCTAATCGGCACGGCTTCGGCCAAGGCCAGCAAGCGCTCCAGCGCCTGCTCCACCGGCAGTAAACCGGGGCGTTTGGCCTCACTCATCCGCGCGTCTCGCAGGGCGCAGCCTGTTTCAGGTGCGGTACGAAATTGCATGGCCGATGACGGTTATCCAACTGCTCGGCGAGGATGCCGTCCCAGCCTGTACGGCAGGCGTTGGTTGAGCCCGGCAGGCAGCACACCAACGTGCCGTTGGCCAGGCCAGCGAGGGCGCGGGATTGAATAGTGGAGGTGCCGATATCGGGCACGGAGATCTGGCGGAACAGCTCGCCAAAGCCGTCGACGTGTTTGTCCAGCAGACAGGCTACGGCTTCCGGGGTGCTGTCGCGGCCGGTAAAGCCGGTGCCGCCGGTGATCAGCACGACTTGCACAGTGTCTTCGGCAATCCAGGTGGCGACCTGGGCGCGGATTTTGTACAGATCGTCTTTTAGCAACACGCGAGCGGCCAGGTTATGGCCGGCAGCGCTCAGGCGATCAACAAACAGCTGGCCGGAGGTATCGGTCTCCAGCGAACGGGTGTCGCTGACGGTCAGCACAGCAATATTCAGGGGCACAAAGGGTGCATCAGCCTTGGTGTTCATAGGCTCAATCCGGTTGTGGGGGAGGCAGGTCGGTGTTTATATCACAGCCCTCGCCTTTATCGCGCTGGGAGCGCCTATGACCGATTCGATCACCCTGCCCGCCTGCTCCATTTTGTTGTTAGCTGGTGGCCGAGGGCAGCGTATGGGCGGCCTAGATAAAGGCCTGATCCCCTTTCATGGCCTACCGCTGATTGCCCATTTGTCTGAGCTGACGCGGCCTTTGACCGATGATTTGATTATTTCCTGCAACCGCAATCAGGAGCGCTATGGGCCGTACGCGGATCAACTGGTCAGCGACGATAGCCCGGATTTTCACGGCCCGTTGGCGGGTATTCGCGCAGGGCTTGCGGTGGCCAAACACGCCTGGTTATTGGTGCTGCCGTGCGATGCGCCGCTGGTGGATTTGCCGTTGTTGCAGGCGATGCGGCGCCTGGCCGAGCACGAGCAAAAACCGCTGATGCTGCGCCGCGGCGCGCAGTGGGAGCCACTGTTCAGCCTGCTGCCAACACGCATTGCCGCTGCGGTGGAATTGGCCTGGCAAGCGGGCAAACGCAGCCCCAGGC
>NZ_JBBNAH010000072.1:0-9833 GCF_037994325.1 Pseudomonas sp. | reverse complement strand
ATTAAGCCGCTCTTTGCCAAGGGGCCCTCCCTCGGGGTACGCCTGCTGGTGCTGGTGGTGTTGTCGGCCACGCTGATGGTGGTCGATGCCCGCTTTGATTCCCTGAAATCTGCGCGCAGCCAAATGGGCTTGGTGCTGACGCCATTCTATTGGTTGGCCGATTTTCCGATCCGCCTGTGGGATGGCGTCACCCAGCAATTCACCAGCCGCAGCGAATTGCTCGGCGAGAACGAAAAGCTCAAAGCCGAAGCCTTGCTGTTGGAGCGACGCCTGCAAAAGCTGGCAGCGTTGACCGAGCAGAACGTGCGCTTGCGCGAGTTGCTCAACTCGTCGTCGCTGGTGGATGAAAAAGTATTGGTCAGCGAGCTGATCGGTGTTGACCCCAATCCTTTCACCCATCGCATTCTGATCGACAAGGGCGGCAAGGACGGCGTGTTCCTCGGCCAGCCCGTGCTTGATGCCCGTGGCCTGATGGGCCAGGTGGTGGAAGTGATGCCCTACACCTCGCGGGTGTTGTTGCTCACCGATATCACCCACAGCATTCCCGTGCAGGTAAACCGTAATGGCCTGCGCGCCATCGCCAGCGGCACCGGTAACCCGGAGCGCCTGGAGCTGCGCCATGTGGCTGACACGGCGGATATCAAAGAAGGCGATCTGTTGGTGAGCTCGGGCCTGGGCCAGCGTTTCCCAGCGGGTTACCCGGTCGCGGTGGTCAAGGAAGTGGTGCATGACTCTGGCCAGCCGTTTGCCATTGTCCGCGCCGTGCCGACTGCCGCGTTAAACCGCAGCCGTTATGTATTGTTGGTGTTCTCGGACACCCGCAGCCCGGAACAGCGCGCCACCGATTCGGCCGAGGCGCAGGAAAAAGTTGATCGTCAGGCCGAGCAAAACGCGGCGGGTACTCAGCCCGCTGCGGCGCCAGCCTCGGCCACACCGGCGCCTGCTCCGGCGGCACCAGCCAGTGCTACGCCTGCCGCACCGGTCGCTACGCCCAAACCGGCCGCCGCGCCTAAGCCAGCTGCCACGCCTAAGCCAGCCACTACGCCAAAACCAGCAACCACGCCCACACCAGCCAAGCCGGCTACTCAGGGAGAGCGTCGATGATTGGTTTGCGCCCGAATAATGGCTGGGTGATCTGGTTTACCCTCGGTTTGGCCTTGTTGCTCAGCGTGGCGCCGTTGCCAGACTTTATGGAAGTCGGCCGTCCGCTGTGGCCAGCCTTGATCCTCACGTATTGGGTGCTGGCGCTGCCGCATCGCGTCGGCATGACCACCGCCTGGCTGCTGGGCATCGGCGTGGATGTGCTGTACGGCACGCTGCTGGGGCAGAACGCGTTGATCCTTACCCTGATCACCTTTCTGGTACTGAGCCTGCACCAACGCTTGCGTATGTTCCCCATGTGGCAACAGAGCTTGGTGTTGTTGGTGGTGTTCGGCCTGGCCCAGCTGGTGCAGTTGTGGCTCAATGCGTTGACCGGCAACCGTCCGCCAACCCTGGCCTTTGTGCTGCCGGCCTTGGTCAGCGCGTTGCTCTGGCCGTGGGTATCGGTGTTTTTGCGCGGTGTCCAAAAGCGTTTGAACGTCAACTAAGCGGGGCGAGGCTTTTCTAGCCAGCGCCTCGGTACTGCTCGACAGGGAGAGGTCTGATGGCCACGCTTTACCTGGCTTCCGGGTCTCCACGACGCCGCGAGCTGCTGACGCAGATCGGTGTCCCGTTCCAGATTCTTAGCGCCCCTATCGACGAAACTGTGCTGCCTGCGGAGTCGGCCGCCGCCTATGTGCAGCGCCTGGCCTTGGCCAAAGCGGCAGCGGGTTTGGCGACCTTAGAAAAGCCTGCTGATGCCGTGGTACTGGGTGCAGACACCGCCGTGGTGCTTGATGGCCAGATTCTCGGCAAACCGCTCGACCAGGCCGACGCGCTGGCCATGCTGCAATTACTTTCCGCTCGTGAACACCAGGTCATGACTGCCGTGGCATTAAGCGACGGCCAGCGCAGCCAGGTGTGCCTGGTGGTGAGCGACGTCAGCTTTCGCGCCATCTCCGCCGCCGAAGCGGCGACCTACTGGCTCAGTGGCGAGCCGCAAGACAAAGCCGGCGGCTACGCTATTCAGGGCCTGGCCGCGGTCTTCGTTAACGCAATGCGCGGCAGCTATTCAGCGGTGGTCGGCCTGCCCTTGTGCGAGACTGCAACCTTACTCGCCGAATTCGGCATTCCCTGCTGGCAGGGCTTTAGCGAGAAGCAGCCATGAGTGAAGAAATTCTGATCAATATCACCCCCATGGAATCGCGTGTGGCGGTGGTGGAAAACGGTGTGCTGCAAGAGGTGCACGTTGAGCGCACCCAGCGTCGCGGCATCGTTGGCAATATCTATAAAGGCAAAGTGGTGCGCGTGCTGCCGGGTATGCAGGCGGCGTTTGTCGATATTGGCCTGGAGCGCGCGGCGTTTATCCACGCCTCGGAAATCTCTACCCGTGAAGGCGCGGCGGTGGAAACCATCAGCGCCCTGGTGCACGAAGGCCAAAGCCTGACCGTGCAGGTGACCAAAGACCCCATCGGCAGCAAGGGCGCACGCCTGACCACGCAGCTGTCGATCCCCTCGCGGTACTTGGTGTATATGCCGCGCACCAGTCATGTCGGCATTTCCCTGCGCATCGAAGATGAAGTCGAGCGCGAGCGCCTGAAAAAAGTGGTGGCCGATTGCATCGCCGCAGAAGGCATTGAAGAGGTCGGCGGGTTTATTTTGCGTACCGCTGCCGACGGTGCCGGGGCTGATGAAATCGTCGCCGATATCCGTTACCTGCGTCGCCTGTGGAGCCAGATCGGCACGCAGATGAAAACCGCGCCAACGCCTTCGGTTATTTACGAAGACCTTAGTCTGGCCCTGCGCACCCTGCGTGATCTGGTCAGCCTGCGTACCGAAAAGCTGCGTATCGACTCGCGGGAAACCTTTCAGAAGGTCACCCAGTTTGTTGATGAGCTGATGCCAGAAGTCGCCGACCGAATCGAGCACTACCCCGGCGAGCGGCCGATCTTCGACCTGTATGGCGTGGAAGATGAAATTCAGCGCGCGCTGGAACGCAAGGTGCCGTTGAAGTCGGGCGGTTATCTGGTGATCGACCCGGCCGAGGCGATGAGCACCATCGACGTCAACACCGGCGCCTTTGTTGGTCACCGCACCCTGGAAGAAACAATTTTCAAAACCAACCTGGAAGCCGCTACTGCCATTGCCCGGCAACTGCGCCTGCGCAACCTGGGCGGCATTATCATCATCGACTTTATCGACATGGAAGATGAGGAGCACCAGCGCCAGGTACTACGCACGCTGGAAAAACAACTGGAGCGCGACCACGCCAAGACCAACATTATCGGCATTACCGAGTTGGGCCTGGTGCAGATGACCCGCAAGCGCACCCGCGAAAGCCTTGAGCAAATTCTTTGCGAGCCGTGCATCAGTTGCCAAGGGCGCGGCAAGTTAAAAACCCCGGAAACCATCTGCTACGAAATCTTCCGCGAAATCTTGCGCGAGGCGCGGGCCTACCAAGCCGAGAGCTATCGTGTGTTGGCCAATCAGAAAGTGGTCGACCGCCTGCTGGATGAGGAGTCGGGTAATGTGGCTGACCTTGAGAGCTTTATTGGCCGCACGATTAAATTCCAGGTCGAGAGTATGTATTCGCAGGAACAATATGACGTGGTCCTACTCTGAGTCCTCTCGCGTCGCCAATTGCCCTTACGTATAACGACGGCTCGCCGAAATTGACTCGGCCACAAAATAAAAGGAAAGCCGCCAAACCATGCAGCGCCTTGTTCGCTTAATCGCCACCCTGCTGCGTTGGGGTTTGTACCTCTGTGCCACGGGCCTGATCGTGGCGGCGCTGTATGTCAGTGTCGGTCGGCTGCTGGTGCCGATGGTGGCCGACTACCGCTTGCAAGCCGAAGACAAAGTCCGCGAAGCGGTTGGGTTGCCGGTCAGTATCGGCAGCCTGGAAGGCAGTTGGCGGGGGCTGGCGCCGTTGTTGGTGGCCCACGATGTACAAGTGGGTGAGGGGCCCAGTGCCTTGCGCCTGGACCAGGTACGGGTGGAGCCGGACCTATGGGCCAGTCTGCTGGCCCAGCGCGTGCAAGTAGGCAGCCTGGAAGTCGACGGCCTGCAACTCAGTGCCGTGCAAGACGCCGAAGGCCAGTGGGCCTTCGAAGGCCTGCCGCAGCGCAACGACAATGCGCCGCTGGACCCCGAACAAATCCTGCGCAGCCTCAAGCGCATCACCCAGCTTTCCCTGGTTAACAGCCAACTGACCCTTGAGCCGCAACAGGGCAAGCCGCTGACCTTTACCTACGTCAACCTCGATTTGCTCACCGGCAGCAGCCGCCAGCGTTTGGCCGGGCGTTTGACCTTGCCCGATGGCCAGCCGCTGAGCCTCAGCGTCGATGCCCGGGTAAAGCCGAAAACCTGGCGTGAAGCCCAGGCCGAGATCTACCTCAGCCTGCCGCAAAGCGACTGGGCGCAGTGGTTGCCGGCCGGCGTTACGCGCGACTGGCAGGTGCAGCGCTTGCAGGCGGGCGGCGACTTCTGGCTGTCCTGGGCCGATGGCGCGGTGCAGCGTGCGGTGGCGCGGCTGCATGCGCCGGAACTGCGCGCGGCCTATGCCGAACGCCCGGCGGTGCAAGTGGATGATCTGGCGGTGATGGCCTATCTCAACCGCACAGAGCAGGGCTATACCGTGCTGCTGAATTCTCTGGCAGCCACCCTCGGGGAAACGCGTTGGGGCGAAGTGCAGGTCGGCCTCACCTACCAAACTGCCGCCGACAATCGCCCGCAGAGCTACCAAATCACCGCCGACCGTCTCGACCTGGCGCCGCTGACGCCCCTTATCGAAGGCCTGGCGCCGCTGCCAGCCAAAGCCGCCGACGTGCTGCACGGCCTGCAACCGCGAGGCGCGCTGCATAACGCACAGGTCACTATCACGCCCCAAGCCAGCGACCCTAATGGGCGCGTGCAGTTTGCCGCCAACCTCCAGCAAATCAGCTTTAGCGCCTATGGCGGCGCGCCAGCGGCAGAGAATGTCAGCGGTAGCGTCAGCGGTGATCTCGGCCATGGCGAGCTGCGCATGGACACGGAAAATTTCGCCCTGCACCTGGACCATCTCTTCCCCAAGCCCTGGCACTACCAAAAGGCCAATGCGCGCCTCACCTGGACCCTTAATGCCGACGCCTTCACCTTGATTGCGCCGTATATGAAGCTGGTGGGCGACGAGGGCAAGCTGGCCGGCGACTTCCTGATTCGTCTGACCCTGGCGCCAAACACCGAAGACTATATGGACCTGCGCGTCGGCCTGCAGGAAGGTAATGCCCAGTATGTGGAGAAATATTTACCCACTCTGGTGCCCAGCTTTAGCCAGGATTTGGCCAAATGGTTGACCACCGCCATCCACAGCGGCGCCATTGATCAAGGCTATTTCCAATACCAAGGTTCACTAAACAAAGGCGCCGAAGACGCCGCCCATAGCATCAGCCTGTTCTTTAAGGTGCACGACACCGAACTGGCCTTTCAGCCCGGCTGGCCGGCACTGAAAAGCGTCAGCGGCGATGTGCTGATCGAAGACACTGGCGTGCGCGTGCGTGCGCCCAGTGGCCAGTTACTCAACAGCACGGTCAGCGAGGTAAATGTTGATGTACCCCATGTTGCCAAAGGCCAGCCATCGCGCTTGCTGATTACCGGCAATGTCGACAGCAGCATGGCCGATGCCTTGAAAATTCTGCAGGAAGCGCCGATTGGCACCGGCTCGGTATTTGCCGGCTGGGGCGGCGAGGGCGCGCTGAAAGGCAAGCTCAATCTAGATATTCCCTTGGGGCCTGGCCCGGCCACACGTGCCATCGTCGACTTCTCCGCCGATGGCGCCACGCTTAGCATGCCATCGCCCAAGTTGGACCTTAGCCAGGTTAAGGGCGACTTCCGCTACGACACCGCCACCGGGTTAAGCGCGGCCGATATCCGCGCCCAGGTGTTTGGCCGTCCCGTTCGCGGTAAAGCGATAGCCAGTAAAACCGTAGGCAAGCCCACCAGCCGTATCGAAGCCAGCGGCACCGTGGCGCTGAAAAGCCTCACCGATTGGCTGGCGGTGACTCGGCCGCTGCCGGTTTCCGGCGAGCTGCCGTATCAGTTGGCCGTGACCCTGGACGGCGACAACAGCCAGTTACAGGTCGACTCCACGCTTAAGGGTCTGACTGTCGACTTGCCAGCACCACTGGGCAAAGCTGCTGCCGATGAGCGCCGCAGCCAATGGCGCATGAGTTTGCAGGGCGCCGAGCGCAGCTACGCGCTGACCTACGATAAATTCGCCAGCCTGGCTGCCAGCGCGCCCGCCAGTGGCATCAGCGATGGCCGCGCTGAACTGCGCCTGGGCAGCGGCACCGCCAGTGTTCCTAGCGCCAAGGGCTTGCAGGTTAATGGCGAAATTACCGAGCTGGACGCCAGCGTCTGGCAGGACGTGGCCAAGCGCTACGCCGGCGACCAGGCGGCCAGCGCCAAGCAATTCTTCAACAGCGCCGATCTGCACATCGGCGCCTTCCACGGCCTGGGCGCAGACATTGATAACCTCGATGTGAAGATGACCCGCCTGGACACGGGCTGGCGCATCAACCTGGGTAGCGACAAAGTCAGCGGCCAGGTTGGCCTGCCAGTGGCCGATGGCGCGCCTATCGATGTGCAGCTTAAACACCTGCGCTTTCCGCCAGCGCAGCCGCCCAAGCCGGCGGATCCGAACGCCGTGGAAGTGGACGAGCCAGACCCGCTGGCCGATGTTGACCCGCGGCAGATCCCCGCGCTTAACCTCAGCATCGACCGCGTTTACCAGGGCGATGCGTTGCTTGGCGCCTGGTCGTTAAAGGCACGGCCAGCGGCGAACGGGGTGAACTTTAGCGAGGTCAAGATGGGCCTCAAAGGGTTGCAGCTCGAAGGTGATGTGGGTTGGCAGGGCGCGTCGGGTTCCACCAGCAGCTCGTTCAAGGGGCGGATCGGCGGCGGCAATCTGTCCGACGTATTGCTCGCCTGGGGCTTTGCGCCCACCGCCACCAGCGAAGACTTTCATATGGATATCGATGGCCGCTGGCCGGGCTCGCCAGCCTGGATCAGCCTTAAGCGTTTTAGCGGCAGCCTCGACCCAACCTTGCGCAAAGGCCAGTTTGTCGAAGCCCAGGGTTCGACCGCTGCGCTGCGGGTATTTGGCCTGCTGAACTTCAACTCCATCGGCCGTCGCCTGCGCCTGGACTTCTCCGACCTGTTGTCCAAAGGCCTGAGCTACGACCGGGTGAAGGGCCTGCTGGTGGCCAGCAATGGCGTGTACGTGACCCGTGAACCAATTACCCTGACCGGGCCGTCGAGCAACCTGGAAATGAACGGCACCCTGGATATGGTCAGCAACCAGGTCGATGCCAAGCTGTTGGTGACGCTGCCTTTGAGCAATAACTTGCCGTTGGCGGCGTTGATCGTCGGCGCGCCGGCCATTGGCGGTGCCCTGTTTGTGGTGGATAAACTGCTGGGCAAACAGGTCGCCCGTTTTGCCAGCGTGCAGTACACCGTTAAGGGCGCTTGGCAGGACCCGAAGATCAGTTTCGACAAGCCTTTTGAAAAACCTCGCTAGTCTTATGGGCGTGAGCGTGGCTTTGGAGCTCGTATGGCCCTTGCGGTAATTCAAATGGTCAGCCAGGACGATGTGCTGGCTAATCTGGCCCAGGCCCGGCAATTGCTGGAGCAAGCCGCCGAGGCCGGCGCAAAACTGGCCGTGCTGCCGGAAAACTTCGCCGCCATGGGCCGTAGCGACTTCGCCGCCATCGGGCGTGCCGAGGCGCTAAGTCACGGACCGATCCTGCCATGGTTGAAACAGACCGCCCGCGACCTCACCTTATGGATAGTCGGCGGCACAATCCCGCTGCCGCCAGAAGGGCAGCCCGACGCCAAGTCCCATGCCTGCTCGCTGTTGATCGATGATCAGGGCCAGCAAGCGGCGCGTTACGACAAGCTGCACTTGTTTGATGTCGACGTCGCCGACAGCCGTGGCCGCTACCGTGAGTCGGATGACTATGCCTTTGGCGGCAATGTGGTGGTGGCGGATACGCCGGTGGGGCGGTTGGGTTTGACCGTGTGTTACGACCTGCGCTTTCCCGAGCTGTACAGCGCGCTACGTGAGGCCGGGGCAGAATTGATTACCGCACCGGCAGCATTTACTGCGGTAACGGGCGCGGCGCACTGGCAGGTACTGCTAAGGGCGCGGGCCATTGAAACGCAGTGCTATATCCTCGCCGCGGCACAAGGCGGCTTGCACCCAAAGGGGCGCGAAACATTTGGCCATGCGGCAATCATCGACCCCTGGGGCCGGGTGCTTGCCGAACAGGCCCAAGGCGCGGCTGCGCTGTTGGCCAACCGTGATGCGGTTGAGCAGGCAGACATCCGCCAGCGTATGCCGGTGTTTGCACACCGCCGATTTGCTGTGTCGTCGCTTAAGGCGCCGACCTGAAGGCACCGATTTAAAAGGCCACAGCGCCTATTGGAGTAGCTATGAGCGACCTGTTGATGTCCGTCAGCGAGCACCTGTTGGGGCCGGGCGGTTTGACTCTGGAACACTTGCCGGGCGTGCTGGGCGAGTTGGTTGGGCCGGGGATTGATGCCGCTGACCTGTATTTCCAGGGTCAGGTTTCCGAGACCTGGGTGCTGGAAGACGGCATCGTCAAAGAAGGCAGCTTTAACCTTGATCAAGGCGTGGGCGTGCGTGCCCAGTCCGGTGAGAAAACCGGTTTTGCCTATAGCAACGCGATCACCGCCGAAGCCCTGAGCCAGGCCGCCCGCGCGGCCCGCTCGATTGCCCGCGCTGGCCAGCAAGGCCGCGTGCAGGCCTTTGTCAGCCCGGAAGTGGCGCGTTTGTATGCGCCGGATAACCCCTTGGAAGTGATGACCCGCGCGGAAAAGGTCGAGCTGCTCAAGCGCGTCGATATCGCCACCCGTGCCCTTGACCCGCGTATTACCCGTGTGACCGTCAGCTTGGCGGGCGTATGGGAGCGAATTCTGGTGGCCGCCGCCGATGGCAGCCTGGGCGCCGATATCCGCCCCTTGGTGCGCTTTAACGTCAGTGTGATTGTTGAGCAGAATGGCCGTCGTGAGCGCGGTGGCCATGGCGGCGGCGGGCGTTCCGACTACCTGTATTTCCTCACCGAAGACCGTGCCATGGGTTATGCCCGTGAGGCGCTGCGCCAAGCCTTGGTTAACCTGGAAGCGATCCCGGCACCCGCCGGCTCCATGCCGGTGGTGATGGGCGCGGGTTGGTCTGGCGTATTGCTGCACGAAGCGGTGGGCCATGGCCTGGAAGGCGACTTCAATCGCAAAGGCAGCTCGGCCTACAGCGGCCGTGTTGGCGAAAAAGTCGCCTCCAGCCTGTGCACCATCGTCGACGATGGCACCCTGTTCGGCCGCCGTGGCTCGCTGAGCATGGACGACGAAGGCACGCCGACCCAATGCACCACGCTAATCGAAAACGGTGTGCTCAAGGGCTATATGCAAGACAAGCTCAACGCCCGTCTGATGGGCGTGCCTGTCACCGGTAACGGCCGCCGCGAAAGCTACGCCGCCCTGCCGATGCCACGTATGACCAACACCTACATGCTGGCTGGCGAAAGCGACCCGGAAGAAATTATCCGCTCGGTGAAAAAGGGCCTGTACTGCGCCAACTTAGGTGGCGGGCAGGTGGATATCACCAGCGGCAAATTTGTGTTTTCCACCAGCGAGGCCTACTTGATCGAAGACGGCAAACTCACCGCCCCGGTCAAAGGCGCCACCCTGATCGGCAA
>NZ_JBBNAH010000071.1:0-2583 GCF_037994325.1 Pseudomonas sp. | reverse complement strand
ACTGTCTGGCGTGCAGGGGTGGGCGGATAGCTGCATGGTCTATCCGAAGCCTGCATGGGTGATCGTCGCTTCCGACGATGTGGGCGTAAGGGGATGTTTCTAGGCTGCGGTCATACAACCGTAATCGCCAAGAGGAACCTCCAATGTCACAGGCAGTATTCATTTACGACGCCGTCCGCACGCCGCGTGGTAAGGGCAAAAAGGACGGTTCTCTGTTTACCGTCAAACCGGTGCACCTGGCGGCCGGCCTGCTCACCGAGTTGCAACAGCGCCATGACCTGGATACCGCCCGCGTCGACGATGTGGTGCTGGGCTGCGGCCAGCCCGTGGGCGAGCAGGGTGGCGACGTGGCCAAGTGCACCGTGCAGTACGCCGGCTGGGACGAAAGCGTGCCGGGCGTGCAGATCGACCGTTTTTGCGCCTCGGGCCTGGAGGCGGTGAACCAGGCCGCCAGCCGGATTGCCAGCGGCTGGGAAGACTTGATTGTCGCTGGCGGCGTGGAGTCGATGTCGCGCCTGCCCATGGGCGTGGCCGGCGGCGCGTGGATTCAAGACCCGGAAATCGCCTTCAAGCTGCAATCGGTTCCCCAAGGTATTGGCGCTGACCTGCTGGCTGCACTCGACGGCTACTCCCGCGAAGACGTCGACCGCTTTGCCCTGCAATCCCAGCAACGCGCTGCCCATGCCCGCGACAGTGGTTACTTCGACCGCTCCGTGGTGCCGGTTAAAGACGTCAATGGTCTGGTGGTGTTGGCGCGCGATGAGTTCATCAAGCCGACGTCCACGCTGGAAGGGCTGGGGCAATTGAAGCCGTCGTTCGCGGCCATGGGCAAGGTCGGTTACGACGATATTGCCCTGCGCAAATACCCGCAGGTGGCGCGTATTGAGCATATTCATACCGCTGGTAACTCGTCGGGCATTGTCGATGGCGCCAGTGCGGTGTTGCTGGGCAGCGAGAAGCTGGGCAGCGAGCTGGGCCTGACCCCGCGCGGGCGCATTGTCGCCACTGCCGTGCTGTCGACCGACCCGACGTTGATGCTCGCGGGCCCTGGCCCGGCAGCGAAAAAAGCCCTGGCCAAAGCCGGGCTGACGGTGGCGGATATCGATCTGTTTGAGATCAACGAAGCCTTCGCCTCGGTGGCGCTGCGCTTTATGCGGGACCTGGAAATCGACGCCGAAATCACCAACGTCAACGGCGGCGCGATTGCCTTGGGCCACCCGATTGGTGCGACCGGCGCCATGTTGGTCGGCACCGTGCTGGACGAGCTGGAACGGCGCAATTTGAAGCGCGGCCTGATCGCCCTGTGCGTCGGCGGCGGTATGGGCATCGCGACCATTATCGAGCGCGTCTAAGCCTCTTTTTTCGTGCTGCCCGAGCGGTGGCGCAGGACCTACTTTTTGAGTACCGAACTATGAGTGCATTCAACTACGACAAGGACGCCGACGGCATTGTGACCATCACCATGGACATGCCCGGCGCCGTCAATGCGATGAATCAGCTGTACCGCGACACCATGAACGCCACGGTTGCCCGCCTGGAGCAGGAAAGCGGCCTTACCGGCGTGGTGATCGCCTCAGCGAAAAGCACCTTTTTTGCTGGTGGTGACCTGAATGAGCTGACCGATTTCAAGCCCGGCGACGAGGCGGACTTTCAGGCCAAGATCGAGCTGACCAAAAACGATCTGCGCCGATTGGAGCGCTTGCCAGTGCCGGTGGTGGCGGCTGTAAATGGCGCCGCGCTGGGTGGTGGTTTTGAGATCGTGCTGGCCTGTAACTACCGCGTGCTGCTGGACCAGCCGGGCACGGTGGTGGGCTTTCCGGAAGTGTCGCTGGGGCTATTGCCGGGGGCGGGCGGGATCGTTCGCGCGGTCAATACGCTGGGCCTGGAAAAAGCTCTGCCGCTGCTGTTGGAAGGCAAACGCCTGAAACCCGCTGAAGCACTGGAACTGGGTTTGGTGCATGAGTTGGTTGTGCAAGCCGATGCGCTGCTGCCAGCGGCGAAAGCCTGGATCAAGGCGCAGGCCGGCAATGAGTTGGCGGCGGTCCAACCCTGGGACCGCAAGGGCCATAAGATTCCAGGCGGCACCGCGCAGCAACCGAATGTGGCGGGCTTGCTGGCGGGCGCCTTGGCGATGACGGCGAAAACCACCCGTGGTCTGCTCCCGGCCCCGGAGCGCATTCTGGCCGTAGCGGCAGAATGCACCTTGTTGGATTTTGACGCCGCGCTGATCGTCGAAACCCGTGGCCTGACCTTTTTGGCCGCCAGCGTGCAGGCGAAAAACATTATCAACACCATGTTTTTCCAGATGAACGAAGTGAACGGCGGCTCCAGCCGGCCGAAGGGTGTGGAGAAGAGCAAGGTCAGTAAACTCGGGGTTTTGGGCGCCGGCATGATGGGCAATGGCATTGCCCATGTGGCGGCGAAAGTCGGCATTGAGGTGGTGCTGCTCGACGTTAGTCTGGAAGCGGCTGAGCGCGGTAAGGCGAATGTGGAGAAGTTGCTCAGTAAGCTGGTGAGTCAGGGGCGGTTGAGTGAAGGCAAGCAGGTAGAAATTCTCTCGCTTATCACCCCGACTGCCGATTA
>NZ_JBBNAH010000070.1:0-23094 GCF_037994325.1 Pseudomonas sp. | reverse complement strand
CGCCGCGACCACGGGTTAACCACGCCGCCGGACACAAACACCAGGCTCAGTACCAAACGCACCAAGTACACGGCCAGGCACACCACGGCAATCAGGCTGACCGCCGCCCACAGGCTCGACTCGTAGCGGAAGTTTTTATAGGCAACCAGCACATAGCCAGGATGCTCAACCACGGCCAAGCCGATCAAAACGGCCGTGGCGATCAGCAACAGAAGAATCAGCAGCACGCGTCTCATGGGCTGACTTCCTCCAGGTCATCGCCAGGCTGCTCACCCTGGGCTTTGTCTTCCTGGAATTGCTGCTGGCTGGCGTTCTGACGTTTCTGCACATAGGCACGCACAGCATCGGTGGCTGGCGTCAGATCGGGCAAAGCGACGGCAACCGGCTGGCTGCTGAGCTCAGTGATACGCGCCAGCAGCGCCTGGCTATCGGGGTTGTCCGGGTTGAAGTAGCTGTCCAGCACTTCGCGGGCCTGGGTCAGCGCTTGGCGATACACCTCGGGCTTGCCGTTCAAGGCGGCCCATTGCGCCTGCTCAAGCGCCAGGGTGAGGGCCAGCCGCACTTGGGTCAGGCTTTGCCCGGCGAGCAATGGCCGTACGTTCTGGTCAGCATTGAAGTCGATGCGGATATAGCGCGAGAGCTTTTCCAGCCACTCGGCCCACCAGCCTTGGCCATCGCCTTCGGCGGCAAAATTGAATTGCTCGCCCTTGCTGGTGAACTCCGGCACCAGGGTGCTGAGCTGGGCAGCTTGCTCGCGCATGGCGCCCAGTTGCAGGAACAGGCCGGTCCGGTCCAGCGCAGTAATGCCGCGCAGGCCCACCAGGGCTTTGGCCAGTTGCTCGCGGGCGGCGTAAGAGCCGGAGTCATCCTGGTCGCGCAAAATTTCGTCTGCGCCCTGCACCAGCACCGTGGCGCTGCCAACGTCTTGCAGGGCGGAAAGGCGCAGCGAGGCCAAGCGCAGCAGGTGCTCGGCTTCGGCCAAGCGCCACTCCTGGCGACTGGCGCCCAATACGCTTTCTACGCGCTCGCTGAGGTGCTGTTGATCGCCCTGCAACTGCGCCAGCAGACGGCGACGGGTTTCCAATTCTTGAGGGTCCGGCAACGCGGCGAGACGTTCAGTCAGGCCTTGCTCGCGCTGTGCCACCATCTGCGTCTGGCTGCGCGCTTGTTCAAGCTGCGCCAGCTGTTCCTGATCATGGCTTTGCAGCTGGCGTACTTGCCAGACGCTCCAGCCACCGACCGCCACACCGGCAGCACCGATCAGCAGCGCCAGCGCCGCCAAGCCGTTACCGCGCTTGCTCGCCACGGGCTCGACGCGCGGAGGCAGGGCGCCAGAGGAAGTAGGCGCCGTCAGCGCGGGTTGCGTGTCATCTTTCGGGGGGGTTGCTTGGCTCACGTATCCGTCCTGTGCATCAGAGGGCAGCCGGGGCATGTTCCCGCAAAGCTGCCAGCAACGCCGCGGCACTTGCACCACGACAGTCCACAACCGCAAGAGCTCCAGCGGCCGTTGCCAATTCGGCAACCCGCGGGCTCGGTACAAACAAGGGTAGCCGCGCCAATGTCGGCCAGTCTTGGCCGGCAAGGGCCAGCAGGTGTTCAAAACCCTGCCCACTGCTGACCACCAGACCATTCAAGCGTTCAGCGTAAACACGCGCGGGCAACGCTGCCAGCCCATAGTGCGGCAGGCGGCGGCGGTAGAGTTGCAGATAATCGACCGCCACACCTTGGCCGCGCAAGCAGTCGGCCAAGGCTTCGCGGCCACCCTCGCCACGCAAAATCAATACCCGAGGCGACGGGGTAGCAGCCAAGGCGTCTTGCAGTTCAGGCAGCGCGAGCAAGGCTTCGCTGTCATCGCCCTGAGGGGGAAAACTTACGCGCAGGCCGTGTTCGGCGAGGATATGCGCGGTGGCGGCGCCGACGCTAAACCAGGGCTGGTCTTTCGGCGGTTGCGGCCAGTAACGAGCCAACACCTGCAGGCCTAACCGCGCCGCCGGCTTGCTGACCACGATCACCGCGCAATAGCGCTGCAGCTCCAGCACCGTGGAACGCTGTTCGGCGGTTTCGGCGATAGGTTCAATTTCCAGCAACGGTAGGCTGCTGCTAAACACGCCCTGCTCAGCCAGGGTGGCGGACAGTGCCGCACACTCCTCGGCAGGACGGGTAAGCAGCAGTCGCCACCCTGTCACTCCGGTTTGGCCTCGCCATACACGGCTTGCAGAATGGCGGCCGCGCCTTGCTTAAGCAGGTCTTCGGCCACGCCTACACCCAGGGCAGTTGGGTCTTTGATCGAGCCGGTCGCTTCGGCACGCAGTAGCAGGCCACCATCGGGCTGGCCGACCAGGCCGCGCAGCCACAGGTTTTCCCCTTGCAGTTCGGCGTAGCAAGCAATCGGCACCTGGCAGCCGCCGTTAAGGTGCTTATTCAGGGCACGTTCGGCGATTACCCGCAGCGCCGTTTCGCGGTGATGCAGGGCGTCGAGCAGCACGTGGATATCGGCATCAGCGCTGCGGCATTCAATGCCCACCGCGCCTTGGCCACCGGCGGGCAAGCTGTCGATCACGCTGATGCTGGAGCGAATACGGTCGGCAAAACCCAAGCGAATCAACCCGGCGGCAGCGAGGATGATCGCGTCGTACTCGCCGGCATCCAACTTGGCCAGGCGGGTGTTGACGTTGCCACGCAAGAAGCGGATTTGCAGGTCCGGGCGGATCGCCAGCAATTGGGTCTGACGACGCAAGCTAGAGGTGCCCACGATGGCGCCTTGCGGCAGCGCCGCGAGACTTTCATAGATGTTGGAAACAAAGGCGTCGCGCGGGTCTTCACGTTCGCAGATGCAGTACAGGCCAAGGCCTTCGGGGAAGTCCATCGGCACATCTTTCATTGAGTGCACGGCGATGTCAGCTTCGTTTTCCAGCAACGCGGTCTCGAGCTCTTTGACGAACAGCCCCTTGCCGCCGATTTTCGACAGCGGCGAGTCGAGCAGCTTGTCGCCGCGACTGACCATGGGCACCAGGCTGACGACGATGCCAGGGTGAGCTGCCTCTAAAGCGGCTTTAACGAACTCAGCCTGCCAGAGGGCCAGGGCACTTTTACGGGTGGCGATGCGGATTTCGCGGGCGGACATAACGGCTCTCGAACGGAATTAACCCGCGCATAGTAAGGCAGCCGCGCGGGTGGTGCACCCGCCGACCCGCGACCGGCTGCCGCAGCAGTTGCTGCGGCACGGGCGCCAGCCATTCCGGCAGAGGTCGTTAGAGGTTGTTCATCAGCTTGCGCACACCGGCCACATGCCGACGGCTGACGATCAGGGCATCGCCATTCAAGCCCTTGAGGTAAAGCTGGAAATGCCCCAGCGGTGTGCGCTGCAAGCGTTCGATACGCTCGCGGGCCACCAGGGCATTACGGTGAATACGCACAAAGCGATCGCCAAATTCGTCTTCCAGCGCTTTGAGCGGCTCATCCAGCAACACTTCACCGCCCTCATGACGCAGGGTCACGTATTTGTGGTCGGCAATAAAGTAGATGACTTGGTCCAGCGGAATCAGCTCGATACCTTTACGGGTTCGGGCACTGATATGGGTGCGCGGGCCGTTGCCGGTTTCAGCTGCCGGGCGAGTCAGCGCAACCAGTTGAACGCGATTGGGCCGCTCAGCTTTTTTCAGCGCTTCGATCAGGCTTTCCGGGCGCACGGGCTTAACCAGATAACCCACGGCGCTGACCTGAAACGCATCAATGGCAAACTCATCGTGCGCGGTGCAAAAGATCACCGCAGGCGGCGCTTCGCGTTCGCAGAGTTTGGCGGCGACCTGCAAGCCGTCCAAACCCGGCATGCGGATGTCGAGCAACACCACGTCGGGTTTAAGACTATCGATCAGGGTCAACGCCTCTTCGCCATTGCTGGCACTGGGCTCCAACACTCGGTAACCATCGAGCTCGCCGACCATACGGCTGAGGCGCTCGCGGGCTAGGGGTTCATCGTCGACGATCAGGACATTCATATTGCTCGGGCTTCCTGCGTGAGTCTCGCACAAGGATAGCGTAGACAGGTGAAGTGGCGCCCGTCACGGCGATCCACGCTGAGACTCGCGCGAGGGCCAAAAAGTGCCGCAAGACGCGCATCTATATTCACCAACGCTTGCTGTGTACCACGAGAGGGTTTGTGCTCACTGCCCTCCTCATAGGGGTTGCTGACGGTCAGCTGAAACACCCCGTTTGTGTAATCTGCTTCTATGCGTACCACGCCCCCTTCGATGCGCGGCTGAATACCGTAGATCAAAGCGTTCTCCAACAATGGCTGCAAGGTCAGCTGCGGAATAGGCAGGTCGGGCGGAACATCGTCGACCTGCCATTCCAACTGTAGACGTTCGCCAAGGCGATATTGTTCGATTGAAAGATAGCGCTTGCTCAGCTCCAACTCTTCGCTCCATGGCACCAGGCTGCCGGGCTTGGCCAGGCTGGCGCGAAACAGGTCGGATAAATCCAATACCGCCTGCTCAGCTTTATACGGGTCGATCACCACCAGGCTGGCAATGCTGTTCAGGCTATTGAACAGAAAGTGCGGGCGGATGCGCGCTTGCAACGACTCGATACGCGCTTTCAATTCCGCCTGTTGCTGACGACGCCACTGACTCTGCAGATAGAAGTAGCGTAGCAGCAGCGCCGACATGATCAGACTTATCAATGCATGACGCAGATAAAGATTCACCTCGCCGGTGCGCGGCAACGGGCCGCCCAAGTCGTAATAGTCAGCAACCGCCGTGCAACTAAGGGTCAGCCCGACCACCAGCAGGCAACAGAGTAGCCCGGCCAGCGCCGCGGGCAAGCGCGCCAGCAGCGGCCGTAACTGGCACATCATCCCGGCCGACAGCAGCACAATCCACTGTACAAAAAGCGAGGTCAGGGCCAGACGAATCCAGTTGAAGCCAGGCTGCATGGGCTCGGCCAGCACCAGCACCAGCACCAATAATTCAGCCAGCAGCACCAGGACCAGCAAGGCTTCGGGCAGGCACAGCTCAGGCAGAAAGAATTCGCCGGGCGTGGGTTTTTTCGGTTTTAGCCAGTTAATAAGCATCGGCACAGTTTCCGGGGCGGCATGCACGGCAGCAAGCGGGCTGACGCTGCTCGGACTAAATAAAGCAGCAAATGGCCATCTCGTAGCTAAAACTGTGATCGGTCCTACATTGCCACTGTCCGCGCTCGGCGCCAGACACAACAACGCGTCACGGCGATTTTGCCCGCTACCCTGTTATCATCCGCACAATTTTCCACGCTGGCCGCCCGCGGTGGCCTGCCCGTTTTGCGCACAGCCGAGCCATTGCCATGAGCACCGAAAAGACCAACCAATCCTGGGGCGGCCGCTTCAGCGAACCTGTCGACGCCTTTGTTGCCCGCTTCACCGCCTCGGTCAATTTCGACCAGCGCCTGTACCGCCACGACATCATGGGCTCCATCGCCCACGCCACCATGCTGGCCAAAGTCGGCGTACTCACCGGCGAAGAGCGCGATGCCATCGAAAACGGCTTGAAGCAGATTCAAAGCGAAATCGAAGCCGGCACCTTCGAGTGGCGTGTGGATTTGGAAGATGTGCATATGAACATCGAGGCGCGTCTGACCGACCGCATCGGCGTCACCGGCAAAAAACTGCACACCGGCCGCTCGCGCAACGACCAAGTGGCCACCGATATCCGCCTGTGGCTGCGCGACGAAATCGACCTGATCCTCAGCGAAATCACTCGCCTGCAACAGGGCTTGTTGGAACAGGCCGAGCGTGAAGCCGGCACCATCATGCCGGGCTTTACCCACCTGCAAACGGCGCAGCCGGTGACCTTCGGCCATCACCTGTTGGCCTGGTTTGAAATGCTCTCGCGCGACTACGAGCGCCTGGTGGACTGCCGCAAACGCACTAACCGTATGCCGTTGGGCTCGGCGGCGCTGGCCGGCACCACCTACCCGATTCAGCGTGAAGTCACCGCCGAACTGTTGGGCTTTGATGCCGTGGGTGGCAACTCGCTGGACGGCGTATCGGATCGCGACTTCGCCATTGAATTCTGCGCCGCGGCCTCGTTGGCAATGATGCACCTGTCGCGCTTCTCCGAAGAGCTGGTGCTGTGGACCAGCGCGCAATTCCAATTTATCGATCTGCCCGACCGCTTCTGCACCGGCAGCTCGATCATGCCGCAAAAGAAAAACCCCGACGTACCGGAGCTGGTGCGCGGCAAATCCGGTCGCGTGTTCGGCGCACTGATGGGTCTGCTGACCCTGATGAAGGGTCAACCGCTGGCCTACAACAAAGACAATCAGGAAGACAAAGAGCCGTTGTTCGACGCCGCCGACACCCTGCGCGACAGCTTGCGTGCGTTCGCCGATATGGTGCCGGCCATCAAACCGAAAACCGCGATCATGCGCGAAGCGGCGCTGCGTGGTTTTTCCACCGCCACCGACCTGGCTGACTACCTGGTACGCAAAGGCTTGCCCTTCCGCGACTGCCACGAGATTGTTGGCCATGCGGTGAAATACGGCGTGGAAACCGGCAAAGACCTGGCCGAAATGAGCCTGGAAGAGCTGCGCAAATTCAGTGACCAGATTGATCAGGACGTGTTTGCCGTGTTGACCCTGGAAGGCTCGGTGAATGCCCGCGACCATATCGGCGGCACAGCACCCAGCCAAGTTCGCGCCGCAGTGGTGCGCGGCAAAGCGCTATTGGCCAGCCGCTAACGCCGTTGATCCCGTAAGGTGTGTTGTGCGCAGCAGGGGGCACAAGGTATGCCCTGGTGCGCACAGCACACCCTACGGTTTACTTCTTGGCACCCCTGGCCATCGCCAAGAACTGCTCCATTTCGGCGTCCTTGTCCGCCGCTACTTTCTGCACATTCGGATTTTGGTTGAGCAACTTGAACAACGCTGCTGCCTGCGGAAAATCAGCCAGCACGTCCGTGGCAAATAGCTTGCCCATCACCACGCAGGCCAAGTCCAGGCTGTAGAGAAAATACAGATCCGCCAGGCTTAACGTTTCACCGGCCAGGTACGGGGCAAACTTGCCGTGCCGCTTGAGGGCCGCTATGCCCAGCTGCAGGTCTTCTTTGCTCTTGGCTTTGATCGCCTCGTCGACCTTGCCGCCAAAGAACGCCTCCAGGTAACAGGCTCGCGCCGGCAGCTCGATATACAGCTCAATCTCGCGCATCAGTGAGCGCACATAGGCCCGCGCCTTTGGATCGCTAGGGAGCAGTTTTTTGCCACTCCCGGTTTCTTCCACGTATTCGAGAATGGCGCTGGTTTCGTTGATATAGCCCTGTTCGGTTTGCAGCACCGGCACTTTGCCGCGTGGACTGATGGCGAGAAAGTCTTCGCGCTGACCGCCGTGCACATCGACAGCCTCGAAGGCAATGCCCTTCTCCAGCAGCGCCAGTTTGACCATGTTGTAGTAGTTGCTAACCGAAAAACCGTGCAGTTTAAGCATGACAATCTCCGTTCCTGGTGGAGTGGGCGTTGCACCTTATAAACCGCCGCGCGGCCGGCGCCCAGCCGTATCAACCCCATGAATGCGTACGCCATACCCCGCCGACCGTGGCACACTGCGGCCTTGTTTCCTTGAGGAGCTCAGCATGAGCGAACACGATGAAAGCGAAGAAGCCTTCGCCGAAGCAACCCTGACCCAGGCAATCGAAAACCAGATCGAAACCGATAACCCACCTGCCGCCAAGGCCGCGTACAACAAGCTGACGCTGGTGGGTTACCCGCGCGAAGAGATTTTGCAGCTGATGGCCTTGGTGTTGGCCCATGAAATTGACGCCATGCTTGAGGACGACCGGCCGTTCGACACCGCGTGGTACGAGCAGGCGCTGCGCGCACTGCCCGACTTGCCCGCTGGTTACGACGAAGCCGAGTAACACCTACACAGCGCTTGCCTTGACTCAGCTCAGCAGATTAGCCTCAGCGTCATAGCACCATGCCGCGAACCGCCCATGCCTGGGCGGCCTCTGTGAGCCAGTACCGATGACCCATCGTGTCTATTTCAGCAGTTGGACGACCCTGTGCGCGGCAGTGCTGATTGCCGCCCTGGGCGCGTTTCGTGTTCAAGCCGAAGCCATTCAGATTGGCGCTGAAGATGATTGGTACCCCTACACCGCCCTACGTGACGGCCAGATTCAGGGCATGTCGGTGGATATCGTCAAAGCCGCGTTTGCCGCCACCGGCACCGACGTCGAGCTGGAGTCCTTTCCTTATTCGCGCTGCATGCAACTGGCCCTGCGCGGGCAAATCGTCGCCTGCTTCAACACCTCGCCCAACCCGAAAATTGCCGAAGACTACCGCCTGCCCAAACACCCGCTGTTCAGCGAGTCGATTTTGTTATGGGCGCGCAACGAAAACGCCAAACCGCTAAACAGCCTTGAGCAACTGGTGGGCAAAACCGTGGCGGTGACCAACGGCTATGAATATGGCGCCGACTTCGACAACGACACGCGCTTGAGTCGAATTTTGGTGCGCAAAGACCTCAACGGCTTTTTGATGCTGCAGCGCGCACGGGTCGACTATATGGTGGCGTTTCGCGGCACGGCCTTGCAGCTGTTTGAGGAACACCCGGAGCTGCGCGGACAATTTATCCCCGTTCTGACCGTGCACCGCCCGGATCTTTATCTATCCTTTTCCCGTCACCACCCCAAAGCTGAAGCGTTGCTGGAACGCTTTGATCAGGGCATGCGCTTGATCGAGAGCGACGGGCGCTACCAACAAATCATCGACACCTGGAGGGACAAACAAAACGCCGCCCAATAAAGGCCGCCAAGCAACAGATAAACCCCCTGCCCGCTAATTGGGGTTTCACCTTTCTTACACGATGGCCTACAAGAATCTGGAGCAACTATGTCATTTACCCCCGAATTGATTGCTGAGCTGGAAATTCTTGCCCTGTACAACCTCTCCAACACCAAGGAAGGCCTCAAGGTTCACCATATCGCCTCGCCCACGGCTATCGCCGCCACCCAGCGCCTGCACGACAAAGGCCTGGTGACCTTGCCAGACGGCGGCTACCTGACCAGCCTGGGTCTGGACGCCGCCCAACATGCACAAGACTTGCTGACCATTCTCGCTGTGGAAGAAGCGGCGTAATTCGTAGCCACCGCAACAGGGCAAGAGCAGCCACGGCTGAGGCGCTATCACCTCTTCCGGCTGTTTTTGCCTGGCCTCTCAAGTCGCCTTTTATCTGGACGATATCTACCTCTGCCACCCGCGTTTCGCGGCTGTTAATCTAGCCGCACCAATCGGCATGAGTTAGCTATGACGCGCACCCAGGAAATTCGTCCCGACATCGACGATGGTATCGACCGCAAGGTTCTGGCACAGCTGCGCGCACGTTTTCTCAAGGTTAATAGCGGCCGTCTGGACCGCGCTATGCAAGGTCTATCGACGCGCCAGCAACTGGTGCTCAAGCTGCTGCCGCTACTCTTCCATGTAAACCACCCGCTACTGCCAGGCTACGTCTCGGGCATGACCCCTGCGGGCCTGTCCGGCTACGAGCCAGATGACGAACTGCTGAGCGAAGCCCAGCGCTTGACGCGCTCGTTTGTGTACAAGCCGCGGCGCGGCAATCCAGTGTTGCCGATTCATGGTCTGTTTTTGATGGGCAGCCTCGGTACGGTGGCGCAGGCCGAGCAAAGTGATATGGACGTGTGGGTCTGCCACGCGCCAGACCTCAGCGCTCAGGACGTGCAAGAGCTGACTAAAAAATGCGCGCTGATCGAAGCCTGGGCAGCAACCCAGGGCGCCGAAGTACATTTCTTTCTGATCGACCCGGCGCGCTTCACCGTCGGCGATCGTGAAGCACAACTGACCTCCGACGATTGCGGCACCACCCAGCACTACCTGCTGCTGGACGAGTTCTACCGCACCGCCATCTGGCTGGCCGGGCGCACGCCGCTGTGGTGGCTGGTGCCGGTGTATGAAGAAAAACGCTACGCCGAATACACCCATCAGTTGCTTAGCAAACGTTTTATCCGCGCCGATGAAGTGCTCGACCTTGGCCATTTGGCCAGCATTCCGCCCGGCGAATTTATTGGCGCAGGCATGTGGCAGCTGTTCAAGGGCATTGAGTCGCCGTACAAGTCGGCACTCAAGCTGTTGCTCACCGAGGTCTACGCCAGCGAACACCCCAACGTGGAATGCTTGAGCCTGCGGTTTAAGCAGGCGGTGTTCAGTAACCAACTCGACCTTGATGAGCTCGACCCCTATGTGGTCGTGTACCGCCGTCTGGAGGAGTACCTCAGCGGCCGTGGCGAAACCGAGCGCCTGGAGCTGATTCGCCGCTGCCTGTACCTCAAGGTCAACAAGAAAATCAGCAACCCACCACGCAACCGCCGCAAGAGCTGGCAACGCCTGTTGCTGGAAAAGCTCACGGCTGGCTGGGGCTGGCAGCACCGACAACTGGCCATGCTCGACAGCCGCAGCCAATGGAAGGTGCGCCAGGTCAGTGCCGAGCGCCGCGTACTGGTGAACGAGCTGACTTACAGCTACCGCTTTCTGTCCCAATTCGCCCGCACCCAGCAGGTTGCCAGTTCACTGAACAGCCGTGACCTCGGCGTGTTGGGCCGACGCCTGTATGCAGCCTTCGAGCGCAAAGCCGGCAAGATCGAATTTATCAACCCGGGCATCGCCCCGGACCTGGCCGAAGACAACCTGACCTTGGTGTTTAACGCCAACACCGATGGCAAAGACGACAGCCAGTGGGGCCTGTACAACGGCAATATCAATGGCCAGGAATGGCGTGATTTCGCTCCGCTAAAACGCGCCCGCGAGCTGATCGAGTTATTGGCCTGGTGTCACCGTAACGGCGTAATCGATAGCAGCACCCGCATCGCCCTGCACCCCGGCGAAAGCGACCTCACCGACTTTGAGCTGTCCAACCTGCTTGGCAGCTTGCAACAGGCGGTGCCATTACCGATGCCGGCAGTCAGCGAAGACGCCCTGTTGCACAGCAGCGCACCTAGCGAGGTGCTGTTGCTGGTTAACGTCGGCATTGACCCGCTCAAGCAGCACAGCCAGTTGAATGTGCACATGACCACGGGCCGTACCGACTCCCTGGGCTATTCCGGCGTGCGCGAAAACCTGGTGCTGACGTTGGATCAAGTCAGCCTCAACAGTTGGAACGAACTGTCGGTCAGCCGCTATGACGGCCCCACGGCGCTGCTCGACTGCCTGCGCGATTTCCTCAACAGCCTGCCCGCAGGCGGCAAGTTGCCGGCCCTGAAAGTGCGCTGCTTTTGCCGTAACCGCGCGCAGGCAATTGCCGAGCGGGTTGAGGAGCTGTTCCGCGACATTCTTTCGCACTTTGTCGGCGAACGCGGCCAGCGCTATCTGGTGCAAATCCAACAGCAGTATCACGTGCTGCGACTGACCCCCGGTCATGTCGACCATGTGGCGCTGAACAACCTGCCGGCACTGCTGGAGGAGCTGGGCGGCGAACTCAATAGCTACAGCCCGCTGCACTTGGATCGCCATGCGCTGGAAGGCGAAGACCTGGCGCTGATCCTGCCCCTTGGCCGCCCCAACTGCATCCAGGTGTTCTACCGTGTGCACGAAGACGTTGCCGAGCTCACCGTGCTGGACGAACACAACGCCCTGTGGCGGCAACGCCAGCCCTATCGCGACGAACAAAGTTTGCTGACGCCGCTGCAACGTTTTTTTCAGTCGGTGTTTTACCGGCGCAACGCGCAACTGCCGCTGGACGCTGACCCGGCGCTCACCGAAACCCTGGAAATTCTCTACTACGAAGTGCTGCCGCCAGCGCCCTCGCGCGCGCATTTTTTAGAACGCCGAGCGCCGCCACAGACTGCGGTCAGCCATCCGTTCTATGACGTGCAGGCGATTGTTGAACCGGCGGAACAAGGCCGCGTGCACGTCACCCTGTTTTGTAACCACCGCGAGTTTTCCGAACTGGAATACGGCAACGAGCTATTCAGCGCGGTGGCCCGCCATATCCTCTCGCAACGCAGCGGCCATGAACGCTACCCCTGCTATATCACCGACCTGGATCTGTCGCGGGTGCTGGGCGAGGGACAGACGCAGACCATTCATTACCTGCGCTACAAAACACGCTTGGAAGCGGCGCTGAATAGCGCCCTGCAGCGCGCCTGATATTTCGCGCCATGGTTGCCGCCTACGTGAGAGTGACGGAGTGGGATCAAGTAACTCGTCATCCCCGCGCAGGCGCGGACACAGGTGCCAAGACCCCAAGACCAATCAACTACTCATCGGCGCCTCTGGGTTATTCAGGGCGTACAGGTAGCAGCTCGCCAAACTATGGTCCGCCGCCACGCTGGCATAGCTGGCGGTAAAGGTCACCGCCGTCCCCAGGTGTTGGTACAGCCAGATATCGCTGACCCCTGGCGGTACTTCCGGGACCAGATCACTGTCATTCACCACCCGATAGGTCGGCACGCCCAGCCCGTTGTAATAACGGGCAAACGCCGGCGAAGCCAGGCGCGGACTGGCGAAGTTGTAGTGTTGCAAACTCAGCCCCGGCCAGCGCTCGCGCATATCCAGCACGGCCAGGCTGGACAAACTGCTGCCCAGGCTATGCCCGCATACCCACAACGGGCCAGTCGGGCGCAAATCGTCTACCGCTTGCAACGCCAGGTCACGCAGGGACGTGTAGAGCTTGAGAAAACCGTCATGCACCAGGCCAGCATCGTTTTGCCAGGGGTAGCTGCGCTGTTTCAACTCCAGATCATCCAGCCAGTCTTGCGCCGTGTCGGTGCCACGAAAGACTAGATACACCGCGCCCTGCGGGTCACGCGCGGCAAAGCCGAAGGGCTCGGATTCGTTGAGAAAATGCAGCTCGCTCAGCACGCTCCACACCGGAGCGGAAAATTGCCAGCCGTCCATAACGGGCAACTGCCAGGTGAAGTCCTGCGGCTTACGCGGTTTTTTCTGGGTTACCCACTGGTCGTACTGCGCATACGCAGCGTTAACCAGCTGCGCCAGCAGCAGCGCCTGGGGCAAAGAAAATGCGGAGGGAAAATACATCGGTAAGCTGGGCATAGCGGCCTCCTTGCCAAAGCAGTTGAGCCGCTACTGTAAAAGCACCCGCCAATTAATGGCTATAGGCACCGGCCGCTTCTGGCTGGTATTCGACTGCCAACAGTGTCAGCTGGATCAGCTTGCCGGCCGGCGTTGGCCAGTCGATATGTTGGCCAACGGAAAGGCCCAGCAACGCACTGCCCACTGGCGCGAGCACAGACACGGTGCCCTCGCCGCCGGCTTCGTTGGGGTAAACCAGGGTCAGGTGATATTCCTTGCCGCTGCCCTCTTCACGGCAGAACACCCGCGAGTTCATCGTCACCACACCGGCCGGCACTTCGTCATGGCCAACCACTGTGGCGCGCGCCAGCTCGGCCTCCAGGGCTTGAGCGGCAGGGCCGAATTCATCAAGGCTTTCCAGCACACGTTCTAAACGCTGCAGGTCCAGACGGGTAATGGTGATCGATGGAGCGGTCATAACGCGGTACTCACAATCAGCAGGCATGCTGCTACCAACAATGGCGCAAGGCAGCAGACCCTAGGCGGTAATAAAGAAAAACCCCGGCACAAGCCGGGGTTTTTTAACGGCCTCGTGTACTCGAGGCTGGGGTGACCGTAGCACAAGATATGACTGTTAGGTCAAGACTGGCGAAAGGGGGAAGGTTTTACCCGTGCCTGAGCCAATTCGATAATTTGCCGCCGACGCGGGCTGTCGGCGGCTTTCCATTCGCGGATCTCGGCCAACAGGCGGCCGCAGCCTACACAGATATCGTCGTCATCCAGGCAGCATTCGCGCCGGCAGGGCGACAGCACAACGTCATCTGCCGGCGACGTGAGTGGTTGGAAAATCTGCGGTTCAGAGCTCATCAAACTCGATAGCCTCTTCTGCTTGCTCCAAGGTGATGCGCGCGAGCATTTCGCCGAGCAGTTCATCGCTGGTGTCGCAGATCCAGCGTTCGCTGGCGCTGTCGTAGTCAAAATGGAAACCACCGGATTTTGCCGCCACCCACAGTTGGCGAATCGGCACCTGGCGGCTGAGGATCAGCTGCGAGCCGTTGGCAAAGCGCACAGTGAGAATGCCGGCGGAATTCTCCAGATCGAGGTCCAGGCCACTGTCATCGAAAATGTCTTCTACCGATTCCTGGGTGGCATCCACCAGGTCGTGAAAACGCGCTTCGGTCAAACTCATAACGGGCACCTCAGGCAAAAATAGGGCAACGTCGTAGTGCGTTGCTTTAAAGGATCAATCGACGTTAGCCACCAGGGTGCGTCGGTATTCGGCCGGGCTTTGCCCGGTCCAGCGGCGAAACGCCCGGGCCAGGGAGCCGGCCTCGCTAAAGCCAACAAAAAAGGCGATATCGGCCAGTTCCAGGGTGGGGTCGCGCAGGTACTGCAGCACCAGTTGCTGACGGGTTTCGTCGACAAGCTGGCTGAATGATAACCCGGTCTCGCGCAGTCGGCGCTGCAAGGTGCGCGGGCTCAGGGCTAAAACGTGCGCCAAACGCTCCAGATCGGGCCCCTCGTCAGCCAGTTGCCTGGCCAGCTCCAGGCGCGCGCGGTCGAGCACTTGCTGGCCTTGACGCAGCTCGCTGAGCAGACGGTCGGCATAACCGTCGAGCATTTGCCGCACTTGCGCATCAGCCTGACCAAGCGGTGCTTGCAGCAGACGTTTGGGGAAAATCAGCGCGTTGTCAGCTTGCGAAAACAGCACCGGGCAGCGAAAGATCCGTTGGTACTCGCGGGTATCTGCAGGCGCCGGATGCTGGAAGCGCACCTCGGTGGGGGGAACATCCAGGCCGCTGATCCAGTGGCCAAAGGTGGCCCAGCCAGCCAGGGTTTCTTCGCTCAGGTGCCGTTGATGTTGGGGCAACAGCGGTTGCCAGCTGTGGGCAACCTGCGGCTCGAGGCCAGGGCGAGCAGGTTCGTCGGCCAGATCGACATGGCCCAAGCTACCCACCAAGGTGGCGTAGCGCGCCTGACGGTGCAGGGCATCGCCCAGGGTAGCGCAACTCATCAACAGATAACCGAGCACCCCGTAGTAACCCGGGCGCACCGCTTCACCGATATGCAGGCCGAAAAACTCGTCGCCGGTTAGCGCCACGCCACGGGCCATCAACTCCAGATACACCGAGGCGGCGACACGTTGGTCGCGCTGCGCCAGTAGCGCCGGGCCCAGCTGAACCTCGGCGAGCAAGGCGTCGGTCGCGATGCCTTGACGCTGCAGATAGTCCAGCAGCCCCTGCAAATAGGCGGCTGAAACCGAACCGGCAAGGGGTGTAGGTGTATCCATCAGCGTTCCTGATTGAGCAGCTCAAGCGCCTTAAGGCTAGCGCCAACGCCGCCCGACGGCAGCCCTTGGTTCATCGGGCCCGCGCATAGGCAAGGCGCCGGGGGGTCGGTATACTCCGGCGCAATCACTGCTTTTACAAGGAATCCGCCATGAAGCGGCTACTGACTGCCCTTATCGCGCTCGTCGCCATTTCGTCTCTGCTCAGCGGCTGTGGCCAAAAAGGCCCGCTGTACCTGCCAGGCGAAGACCAACCTTCTGCTGAACACACCCATTAAGGAGGCGGTATGCACGCCTTCAATTACCGCACAGGCGAACTGTTTGCGGAGGGTGTGGCGTTGTCCGCCATTGCCGAGCGTTTTGGTACTCCCACCTACGTGTACTCGCGGGCGCATATCAGTGCGCAATTCAATGCCTACGCCGATGCCTTGCATGGCGTACCGCACCTGGTCTGCTACGCAGTAAAAGCCAACTCCAACCTGGCCGTGCTGAACCTGCTGGCCCGCTTGGGCGCAGGCTTTGACATCGTGTCCTCCGGCGAGCTTGAGCGTGTGCTAGCCGCTGGCGGCGAACCGGGCAAAATCGTTTTTTCCGGCGTCGGCAAAAGCCGTGACGATATGCGCCGCGCCCTGGAAGTAGGCGTGCACTGCTTTAACGTCGAGTCCACCGACGAGCTGGAGCGCCTGCAAGAAGTTGCTGCCGAGCAAGACACCGTGGCACCGATTTCCCTGCGGGTGAACCCGGATGTTGACGCTGGCACCCACCCGTACATTTCCACCGGCCTGAAAGAAAACAAATTCGGCATCGCCATTGCCGATGCTGAAGCGGTGTACGCCCGCGCCGATGCACTGCCTAACCTGAAGGTGCTGGGTGTGGACTGCCATATTGGTTCGCAACTGACCAGCCTGCCGCCGTTCCTCGACGCCCTCGACCGTCTGCTGGCGCTGATCGACCGCCTCGCGGCGCGTGGCATTCACCTCGAACACCTCGACCTCGGTGGCGGTGTGGGCGTGCGTTACAAAGACGAAACGCCGCCGCTGGTGAGCGATTACATCCAAGCCGTGCGTGAGCGCACCGCCGGCCGCGATTTGAAGCTGGTCTTCGAGCCGGGCCGCTATATCGTCGCCAATGGCGGCGTGCTGCTGACCCAGGTTGAATACCTCAAGCACACCGAACACAAAGACTTCGCCATCGTCGATGCGGCCATGAACGATTTGATCCGCCCGGCCCTGTACCAGGCCTGGATGGATGTGATTCCCGTGCAACCACGCGAAGGTTCGGCACGCGCTTACGACATCGTTGGGCCGATCTGCGAAACCGGCGACTTCCTGGCCAAAGGCCGCGAGTTGGCGCTGGAAGAAGGTGATTTGCTGGCGGTGTGCTCGGCGGGCGCCTATGGTTTTGCCATGAGCTCCAACTACAACACCCGTGGCCGCTGCGCCGAAGTGCTGGTGGACGGCGAACAGGCTTACGAAGTGCGTCGCCGCGAGACCGTGCAAGAACTCTATGCTGGCGAAAGCCTGCTGCCGGAGTAACGGTCATGCTGCTGCGATTCACCAAAATGCACGGCCTGGGCAACGACTTTATGGTCCTTGACCTGGTCAGCCAACACGCCCATATCCAGCCCAAACACGCCAAGCAATGGGGCGACCGCCACACCGGCATTGGTTTCGACCAACTGCTGCTGGTGGAGCCGCCAAGCAATCCGGACGTGGATTTTCGCTACCGCATCTTCAATGCCGACGGTTCGGAAGTGGAACAATGCGGCAACGGCGCGCGCTGCTTTGCCCGCTTTGTGCTGGACAAGCGCCTGACCATGAAACGGCAGATTCGCGTGGAAACCTCCGGCGGCATCATGGAGCTGGATATCCGCGCCGACGGCCAGATCAGCGTGAATATGGGCGCACCGATTCTGGAGCCCGCGCGTATTCCGTTTCAGGCCGACAGCCAGGCGCTGAGCTACGCCGTCGATGTGGAAGGCACTCAGGTGCAGTTAGCGGCGGTATCCATGGGCAACCCCCATGGCGTGCTGCGCGTCGACAACATCGACAGCGCGCCCGTGCATACGCTGGGCCCTAAGCTGGAACACCACCCGCGCTTCCCTAATCGGGCCAACATTGGCTTTATTGAAGTCATCGACCGCCACCACGCCAAACTGCGTGTGTGGGAACGCAGCGCCGGGGAAACCCAGGCCTGCGGCAGTGGCGCGTGCGCCGCAGCGGTAGCGGCCATCAGCCAGGGCTGGATGGACTCACCGTTGCAACTCGAACTGCTCGGCGGCCGCCTGTTCCTTGAATGGGCAGGCCCTGGGCACCCCGTAATGATGACCGGGCCAGCCGTCCGGGTTTATGAAGGGCAGGTTCGCCTATGACCGACAAGCAGCAAGACCCGAGCACAACCCTCGACGCGGAAGCGGTCGCCGCTTATTTGCGCGCCCATCCCGAGTTTTTCGTTGACCACGACGAGCTGATTCCCGAGCTGCGCATTCCGCACCAGCGTGGTGAGTCGGTGTCGTTGGTGGAGCGTCAGGTCAAGCTGCTGCGTGAGCGCAATATCGAAATGCGCCACCGCCTTTCGCAACTGATGGATGTCGCCCGCGACAACGATCGGTTATTCGATAAAACCCGCCGTTTGGTGCTCGACTTGCTCGATGCCGGCACCTTGGAAGAAGTGGTCAGCGCGGTGGAAGACAGCCTGCGCCATGAGTTCCAAGTACCCTTTGTCAGCCTCACCTTGTTTAGCGAAACGCCAACAGCAGTAGGTCGCTCAGTCAGCTTTGCCGAGGCCCATCAAGCCATCGGTGGCCTGTTGGCCGACGGCAAAACCATCTGCGGCGTACTACGCAGCCACGAGTTGGCGTTCCTGTTTGGTGAAGAAGAGCGCGACAGCGTGGGTTCAGCCGCCGTGGTCGCACTTAGTCATCAAGGCCTGCATGGCGTGCTGGCGATTGGCAGCCCAGACCCGCAGCACTACAAAAGCTCGCTCGGTACCTTATTCCTCGGCTATATCGCCGAAGTTCTCGCCCGCGTGCTGCCGCGCTTCGCCACGCCGCTGCGCTCGGTACGCTAACCCGCCAGAGCGCCAACCCATGGTTGCCGCCCGCAGGAGCAAGGCTTGATGCAAGGCGCCCTGGATGCCTACCTGCAACACCTGCGCAGCGAGCGGCAAATGTCGCCGCACACCCTTGACGCTTATCGCCGCGACCTGCTGAAGCTCGTTGAGCTGTGCGAAAAACAAGGCATCGCCTCCTGGGCAAAACTCGACGTGCGCAATATGCGCAGTTTCGTTGCGCGCCTGCACCAGCAAGGGCTGTCGGCGCGGAGCCTGGCGCGCCTGCTGTCAGCCACCCGCGGCCTCTATAGCTACCTGATTGGCGAAGGGCTGTGTCAGCACGATCCAGCCACCGGCATCGCCCCGCCCAAACGTGAACGGCGCCTGCCGCGCACGCTGGATGCCGACCGCACCTTGCAGCTTCTCGACGGCGGTGTGGAAGAGGATTTTATCGGGTTGCGAGATCAGGCCATGCTGGAGCTTTTCTATTCCTCCGGGCTGCGCTTGTCCGAACTCGCGTGGCTCAACCTGCAGCAACTTGACCTGGCCGCCGGCTTGGTGGAAGTGTTCGGCAAGGGCAGCAAAACACGGGTGTTACCGGTGGGCCGCAAAGCGCGTGAAGCACTGGAAAATTGGCTGCCCCAGCGGGCACTGGCCAACCCGCCGGACGATGCCGTGTTTGTCACCGCCAAAGGTCGGCGCCTCGGCCCACGCGCTATTCAGCTGCGCGTTGGCCAGGCCGGCGTGCGCGAGCTAGGCCAACACCTGCACCCGCATATGCTGCGCCACTCATTCGCCAGCCATATGCTCGAGTCCTCACAAGACTTGCGCGCCGTGCAAGAGCTGCTCGGCCACGCCGACATCGCCACCACGCAGATCTACACCCACCTGGACTTCCAACACCTGGCAACGGTGTACGACGGCGCCCACCCGCGGGCCAAACGCAAAAGCAGTGAGCCATGAGCATTCAACTGATCACCTTCGACCTCGACGACACCCTATGGGACAACCTGCCCGTTATCACCGGCGCCGAGGCCGCCATGCGCAGCTGGCTAAGCGAACATGCGCCGCTGTTGGGCGCGCTGCCGGTAGAGCATTTATGGGCGATCCGCACCCAGGTGCTGGCCGCCGAACCAACGCTGCGTTACCGCCTCAGCGAGCTGCGCAAGCGCACGCTGTTTCAAGCGATGGAGGGCGTCGGCTACAGCGCCGAGGAGTCCACACGCATGGCCGAGCAAGCCTTCCACGCCATGCTTGATGCGCGTCATCGCATCACCTTCTTTGACGACACTGTACCGACTCTGGAGCGCCTGACCGAGCGCTACACCCTGGGGGTCATCACCAACGGCAATGCCGATGTGCGTCGCCTTGGGCTGGCGGATTACTTTCGCTTCGCCCTGTGTGCCGAAGACCTCGGCGTCGGCAAACCCGACCCGCTGCCCTTCCTCACCGCACTGCAGCACGCCGGCGTTGAAGCCCACGCCGGCGTGCATGTCGGCGACCATCCCGCCGACGATATTCGCGGCGCACAAAACGCCGGTATGCGCGCCATCTGGTTTAACCCGCAAGGGAAAAGCTGGGAAGGTGAAGGCCAGCCGGATGCGGAGATTCGCGCGTTGGCCGAGTTGCCGGGGGTTTTGGAGCAATGGTCGTAGGGGTGCCGACCGCCTTTGATCTGTGCGATTTCAGCCGCGCCACAAATCGAGATCGAGCGAGCTAGAGCGAGGCAAGGCGAAACGTCTTTTTGAATGCTCATTGGCTACCGCCCACTGCGCTTCAAAAAGACGTTTCAACGCAACATCGCCGACGCGCAGCCGATCGCTAAGTTGCCCATAAAAAAACCCGCAGATGCGGGTTTTTTTATGCAACTAACACCTAGATAGGGCGGCTGCCGTACTTGCTATCGGGCTTCTTGGGCGGATCAGCAACCACATTGGGCTCCACTTCCTGCACCTTGCCACCACGGGAGAGAAACTCCTGCATGGCACGCTCCAGAGCATCACGCTCTTTCTGCTTGGCTTCGACGCTCGGCAGCTCGTCGATATCGACCGCGGCCTTGGCTTTCTTGCCAGCCTTTACCGGGACATCGCTGTCACTGTCTTCACTGTCATCAGCCACACCATCGTCAGCAGCCGCCAGCTCTTCGCCGTCGTCTTCTGCACCACCTTCGAGTTCGTCTTGTTCCAGGTCTTCGTCGCTCATGTTTAACCTCATGACTTGCGAAAAGCAGGTTAGTTATAGCCCAGCAATGCCCGCTGTCGCGCATTGCCAGAAAAAATTCAAAGAGCCTCGCCCTGCAAGGTTGCGAGTACTCGTCGAGGGCCACCGTGATCGCGGTGCTCTCCGAGGTAAATCCCTTGCCAGGTGCCCGTTGCCAATTGTCCGTCCCGGATCGGAATCGTCAGTTGGCAGCCCAGCAAACTGGCTTTGAAGTGCGCCGGCAAATCATCCGGGCCTTCGTCATTGTGTTCGTAACCACCGGCTCCCCTATCGGCAAAATCATTTGCGTCTTGAGGCACCAGACGATTGAAGAAACGCTCGAAGTCGCGTCGCACAGCCGGGTCGGCATTCTCGTTTATCGTCAGTGAAGCCGAGGTGTGCAACAGCCACAGATGTAACAGACCCAAACGATAGCTACGCAGTTCAGGCAATTTGCCAAGCACTTCATCTGTCACCAAATGAAAGCCTCGGGGCCTGGCCTGCAAGCTAAATTCGCGTTGCTGCCACATATGCATCTCCGCTGTTTCGGCGCGCATTCTAGCGCGCTGCCAGAAAAAGCAAAGAGCGCAGGCTAGAGGGTTTGAGTTTATTTCAGCGATCTTTGTTTTCAAGCCGTGGAGGCCTCGACAAAGGTCGTAAATTCACGCTAGCGCAAAATGCAAAATGCCCGGCAAAAGCCGGGCATTTTTTAAGCGAGTTGCAACCAGATAAGGAGACCTTACAGGTTGTAGCCGCGCTCGTTGTGTTGCGCGAGGTCCAGACCCACAGTCTCTTCCTCTTCGCTGACACGCAGGCCAATCACCAGGTCCAGGACTTTGAGAATCACGAAGGTGACGATCGCGGTGTAGACAACGGTGAAGCCGACGCCTTTGATCTGAGTGACCACTTGCGCGCCGATGTCAGTCACGGTGCCGAAGCCACCCAGAGCAGGCGCTGCGAAAACGCCGGTCAGGATCGCGCCGACGATACCGCCAATGCCGTGTACGCCAAAGGCGTCCAGGGAATCGTCGTAGCCCAGTTTGCGTTTCAGGGTAGTGGCGCAGAAGAAGCAGATGACACCAGCAGCCAGACCGATTACCAGAGCGCCCATTGGGCCAACGGTACCAGCGGCTGGGGTGATGCCCACCAGGCCTGCAACGACACCCGACGCGATGCCCAGGGCACTTGGCTTACCGTGGGTGATCCACTCAGCGAACATCCAGCCCAGTGCAGCGGCGGCGGTAGCGATTTGAGTGACCAGCATGGCCATACCGGCAGTGCCGTTGGAGGCCACAGCGGAACCGGCGTTGAAGCCGAACCAGCCTACCCACAGCATGGCTGCGCCGACCAGGGTGTAGCCCAGGTTGTGCGGAGCCATCGGGGTGGTTGGGTAGCCTTTGCGCTTGCCCAGCACGATGCAGGCAACCAGACCAGCAACACCGGCGTTGATGTGCACCACGGTGCCGCCAGCAAAGTCCAGTACGCCCCAGTCCCACATCAGACCACCGTTACCGCTCCATACCATGTGAGCGATCGGGGCGTAGACGAGGGTGAACCACACCGCCATGAAGATCAGCATCGCGGAGAACTTCATACGTTCTGCGAATGCACCGACGATCAGAGCCGGGGTGATGATGGCGAAGGTCATTTGGAAGGTGATGAACACCGCTTCCGGTACCGCGTACGTCAGGCTAGCTGGCGTTACACCGGCGAGGAATGCCTTGGACAGGCCACCAACAAAGGAATTGAAGTTAACAACGCCCTGCTCCATGCCCGTCACGTCGAACGTCATGCTGTAGCCGTAAACGACCCACAGAATGCTGATCAAGCCAGTGATGGCGAAGCACTGCATCATTACTGAAAGAATGTTTTTCGAGCGAACCATGCCGCCGTAGAACAGCGCGAGGCCGGGGATGGTCATAAACAGCACCAGCGCGGTGGCCGTGAGCATCCACGCCGTATCACCGCTATTTAGCACTACCTCGTCAGCAGCCATGGCTAAGCCTGGTGTAACGAGGGACAAAAGGGCTCCTAGCCCTGCGAGCTTACGCAGAGTCATATTGTTTTCTCCTGGGGCGTTGGGTTCGGCGGCTTTTAGATTGCGTCGGTGCCGGTTTCACCGGTACGGATGCGAATTGCCTGTTCCAGATTGACCACGAAGATCTTGCCGTCACCGATCTTGCCGGTGTTGGCCGCCTTGGTGATGGCTTCGATAACGCGGTCCAGCTGATCATCAGCAATGGCTACGTCAATCTTTACCTTGGGCAGGAAGTCGACCACGTATTCGGCGCCGCGATACAACTCGGTATGGCCCTTCTGACGACCGAAGCCTTTGACTTCAGTGACAGTGATGCCCTGCACGCCGATCTCCGATAGCGACTCGCGCACATCGTCCAGCTTGAACGGTTTGATGATGGCAGTTACTAACTTCATGAAACTCTCTCCCGTATTGGTGGACTTGCCCCAGGAAAAACGAACCCGGCTCAAGTCTAAGCGCAGTGTCTGGCTTTGTAACGCATCGAACGTCCTCAGGGAGGGCTCTCGAC
>NZ_JBBNAH010000069.1:0-1613 GCF_037994325.1 Pseudomonas sp. | reverse complement strand
ATTTCACCTGGGCGCTGTTGCCGGCCAGGTCGTAGTCGCGGGCGAAGTCCAGCTTGATATTTTTCTCGGTGTCGGTGGTGTTTTGCTCTTCCCACTCCACGCTGTCGAGTTCGAAGTTGGCCGGGTTATAGAAGTCGCTGCCGATATTCAGGCGCGGTTTGGTGGTGCTGCTAAAGCCGCTGTCGCTGAAATCATTCAGGCCCTCAAAGGTGGCCGAGGCAATATGGCCGGGGCTGTCTTCGCTGGACTCACTCCAGCCGGCCTGGGCATTGATGGTCCAGTCGCCGCGCAGGTGTTCGCTGCCGAGCACATAGCTCTGGATTTTCTGCGTTTCTTCGCGGCTCTTCAGCTCGCGAAAGCCTTCACTGTCGCCGCTCTCACCGGCGGCCTGGGCATCGGCAAATTCAACGCCCGCGGCATTACGGGTTTCGCTGTCTTTGTAGCGGCTATAGAGGGTGCGCAGGTAATAGCTGTTGTAGTCGTCGGCTTGGTAATCGAAGTTCAGGCCCAGGCCGGTGCGCTCGCGGGTAATGTCGTAATCGCGCTGCTCGAATTTCTCCAGCTTGGCGCCATCGCTGAAATCCCAGGCGCCGCCGGTTTCGACGTTATCCGAACCGAAATCGCGCTCGCCCCAGCTAAGGGCTGCCGCCACGCCAAAATTATCGGTGCCATCGCCCAGGCTAAAACGGTTACTGGCAGCGCCGGAGATTTTTGGGCTGTTCTGCCCGGTGTTGTCGTCGTGACTGCCTTCCACGCTGCCGGTATAGAACAGACCTTTGTGGTCGAATGCCGACAGGCTTTGTACTTCGATGGTGCCGCCTAAGGAGTTGGCGTCCATGTCCGGGGTGAGGGTTTTGACCACGCTCAGCGACTGCACCAATTCCGAGGGCAACACATCGAGCGCCACGGCGCGGGTGCCGCTGTTGGGCGAGGGAATCAGGGTGCCGTTGATGCTCACGCTATTCAGGTCCGGGCCCAGGCCACGCACGCTGACAAAGCGGCCTTCGCCCTGGTCGCGCTCGACGCTGACACCGGGCAAACGCTGCGCGGCTTCGGCCACGTTCTCATCCGGTAGCTGGGCTACACCATCGGCGCTGACCACGCTTTTTACCGTGTCGGCCTTGCGTTGTTCTTTTAGCGCCTTGTCCATGCTGACGGCTTGGCCGACCACATTGACGTGCTCGGTGTCATCGTCGGCCAACACTTCAGGTGCAGGCTCGGCGGCCAATACCGCGCTGGCGGCAATGGCCAAGGTCAGGGCGCTGAGCGCGTGCCCGGCACGGCGGGCCGGACTGCGGAAATTCAACGTCATCGGTAACTCCCCATATGGTCGCAAAGGCCAGGCGTTAACCCGGCAAGTGGAGCGACACGCTAGGCAGCGGCTATGACGCTTCTGTGACAGGCACAGCGGCCAAGCCAGTAAAACCGGGGGTTTGCCGGGGTTTTACGCAGGGAATGGGCTGAAATGACCCGCCGATAAAACGGCGTAGGCCGCATGCAACGGCAGCGTTTAACCCCAAGTGAAAAAAACCGCACGCTTGCCTGAGCCCAATTGACCTCCCCCACTGCAACAGGAGTGTCATAAAGCTCTGGTGAGCTGGGCGCAATTACCC
>NZ_JBBNAH010000068.1:0-5880 GCF_037994325.1 Pseudomonas sp. | reverse complement strand
GGCGGGAACCCAGAATTGCGCAGGAGAATGCGCAGGTTTAGCCCGCGTAAAGATTAGTTGCCAAGCTAGCGCCGCCAGTCCCACAGCCGAGCCTTATGCCCCGCTTGTGACGCCCCTGCGCGCAGGTTGTTATGAATGCAGAGGCCACCCCGGCCACCGCATAACAACAATCCCGGAGGCGCCATGAACGCTTTGCACGCTGTTAAACCCACTCCCATTCAGCCGCATAACCCGATCGGCACTGACGGTTTCGAGTTTGTCGAATACACCGCTCCCACCGCCGAAGGCATTCAGCAGCTGCGTGAGCTGTTCACCGCCATGGGCTTTACCGAAACCGCCAAGCACCGCTCCAAAGAAGTGTTTTTGTTTCAGCAAAACGACATCAACTTTGTGCTTAACGGCAGCCCCACCGGGCATGTGCGTGAGTTTGGTTTAAAGCATGGCCCAAGCGCCTGCGCCATGGCCTTTCGCGTGCAGAACGCTGCGCAGGCGGCGGCGTATGTGGAGTCGCAAGGGGCCAAGTTGGTGGGCAGTCACGCTAACTTTGGTGAGTTGAATATTCCCTGCGTCGAAGGCATCGGCGGCTCATTGCTGTACCTGGTCGACCGCTATGGCGACAAGAGCATTTATGACGTCGACTTCGAGTACATAGAAGGCCGCACCCCGCAGGACAACGCCGTGGGCCTGAGCGAAATCGATCATCTGACCCACAACGTGAACCGTGGGCAGATGGATGTGTGGTCGGGCTTCTACGAGCGCATCGCCAACTTCCGCGAGATTCGTTATTTCGATATCGAAGGCAAGCTCACCGGCCTGCTGTCGCGGGCCATGACGGCGCCGTGCGGCAAGATCCGTATTCCGATCAATGAGTCGGCCGACGACAAGTCGCAGATCGAGGAGTTTATTCGCGAGTACCACGGCGAAGGCATCCAGCATATCGCCCTGGCCAGCGACGATATCTACGCCACCGTGCGCCAGCTGCGCGCCAATGGCGTGGATTTTATGAGCACCCCCGACACCTATTACGCCAAGGTCGACACCCGCGTGGCCGGCCATAGCGAGCCTACGGCGGTGCTTAAGGAACTGAACCTGCTGATCGATGGCGCCCCCGGTGATGACGGCATCTTGCTGCAGATTTTCACCAACACGGTGATCGGCCCGATCTTCTTTGAAATTATCCAGCGCAAGGGCAACCAAGGCTTTGGCGAAGGTAATTTCAAGGCGCTGTTTGAGTCGATTGAAGAAGACCAAGTGCGCCGTGGCGTGATTGCCGCCGACTGAGCAGGAGCTAACGTATGAGCCGCAACTGGATCAGTTTTCCCCTGCGCGAAGGCGAGTGCTCACGCCAGGCGCACTGCGATTTTCCCGAAGGCACCTATGAGCGGGAAATGGGCCGTGAAGGTTTTTTTGGCCCCGCCGCGCACCTGCACCACAAACACCCGCCCACCGGCTGGGTGGACTGGCAGGGGCCGCTGCGCCCGCACGCCTTTGACCTTAACCGCGTACCGAGCGAAAGCGATTGCCCGCTGGCCGCGCCGCTGGCGCTGCACAACAGCGATGTGCGTATTCGCGTATGGAAGTGCAACGGCGCCATGCGCCACCTGGTGCGCAACAGCGACGGCGATGAGCTGTTGTTTGTGCATGAAGGCAGCGGGCATTTCTACTGCGACTTTGGCCACTTGGAATATCGCGATGGCGATTACCTGGTGATCCCGCGTGGCACGGCCTGGCGTATCGAGGCGGCTGAGCCGACCTTTATGCTGCTGATCGAAAACACTGACGGCGCCTATCAACTGCCGGACAAAGGCCTGCTCGGCCCCCACGCCATCTTTGACCCGGCGGTGCTTGACCATCCCCATCTGGACGATGCGTTTAAAGCCCAGCAAGACGAAAACACCTGGCAAATCCGCATCAAACGGCGCAACCAGATCAGCACCGTGACCTACCCGTACAACCCGCTGGATGTGGTCGGCTGGCATGGTGACAACACCGTGGTGCGCCTGAACTGGCGCGACATTCGCCCGGTGATGAGCCACCGCTACCACCTGCCGCCGTCGGCGCACACCACCTTTGTCGCCAATGGTTTTGTGGTCTGCACCTTTACCCCGCGCCCGGTGGAAAGCGACCCCGGCGCGTTGAAGGTGCCGTTCTATCACAACAACGACGACTACGACGAAGTGCTGTTCTACCACCGGGGCAACTTCTTCAGCCGCGACAATATCGAGGCGGGAATGGTGACCTTGCACCCCTGCGGCTTCCCCCATGGCCCGCACCCCAAAGCCCTGAAAAAGAGTCAGGAAAGCCCGGCGACCTTTGTTGAGGAGGTGGCGGTGATGATTGATACGCGTCGTGGCCTGGAGATTGGCGAAGCGGCGGCGGCGGTGGATGTGGCGGCGTATGTGGATTCTTGGCGGGCGCCGGGGAAAAGCTGAAAGGCCCCTCACCCTAGCCCTCTCCCGCAAGCGGGAGAGGGAACTGATCTCGGTCTACAGGGATAACGCGGCTTGTCTCTCCTCGCCCGCTTGCGGGAGAGGGGCCGGGGGAGAGGGCAGCGGTCTCCAGTCCTTCACCGATCCAACACCCAATAAAATTTAAAAAGGTTTTCCCATGAAACTCGCATCCCTAAACCAAGGCCGTGACGGTGTATTAGTCGTGGTCTCCCGCGATCTGATCCGCGCGGTCAAAGTGCCGGCCATCGCACCCACCCTGCAAGCCGCCCTCGACACCTGGCCCACTACCCGGCCCAAGCTCGAAGCCGTGTACCAACGCCTAAACGACGGTTTGGAGGGTGAAGCCTTCGCCTTTGACCAAGCCGCCTGCGCCAGCCCGTTGCCGCGCGCCTATCACTGGGCCGACGGCAGCGCTTACGTCAACCATGTCGAGCTGGTGCGCAAAGCCCGTGGCGCCGAGATGCCGGAAAGTTTCTGGCATGACCCGCTGATTTACCAAGGCGGCGCCGACACCTTTATCCCGCCCCATAGCCCGATTCTGATGGCCGACGAAGCCTGGGGCATCGACCTGGAAGCCGAGCTGGCGGTTGTCACCGACGACGTGCCGATGGGCGTCTCAGCGGCCGAGGCGGGCGAGCATATTCAGCTGCTGATGCTGGTTAACGATGTATCGCTGCGCAACCTGATTCCCGGCGAGTTGGCCAAGGGCTTTGGCTTCTACCAGAGCAAACCGTCGTCGAGCTTTTCCCCGGTGGCGATTACCCCGGACGAATTGGGCGAAAGCTGGCGCGATGGCAAGGTGCATCGGCCGCTGACGTCGCATATCAACGGCGAGTTGTTCGGCCAGCCCGATGCCGGCACCGATATGACCTTTAACTTCCCAACGCTATTGGCCCACGCGGCGAAAACCCGCGCGCTGGGGGCGGGCAGTATTGTTGGTTCCGGCACCGTGTCGAACTACGACCGCAGCGCCGGCTCCAGTTGCCTGGCGGAAAAGCGCATGCTGGAAATCGTTGAGCAGGGCGAGGCAAAAACGCCGTATCTGCGCTTTGGCGACCGGGTGCGCATCGAGATGTTCGACAGTGCCGGGCAGAGTATTTTCGGCGCCATCGACCAAGTGGTTACCCAGTACCGGGGCTAAAGCATGCTGACGCTCTACGACTATTGGCGCTCCAGCGCGGCGTACCGCGTGCGTATTGCCCTTAACCTCAAGGGCCTGGCGTACCAGTCGGTGCTGGTGCATTTGCTAAAGGACGGCGGCGAGCAACATGGCGCTGATTACCTGGCGATCAATCCGCAGGGCTTGCTGCCGTTGCTGGTGGACGGTGACACGCGCATTGCGCAGTCGTTGGCGATTCTGGAGTACCTGGAAGAGCGTTACCCGCAGCCCGCCTTGCTGCCCAGAGACCACGGCCTGCGTGCGCAAATCCGTGGCCTGGCGCTGCATATCGCCTGCGATATTCACCCGCTAAACAATCTGCGGGTGTTGCAGTACCTCAGCACCGAACTGGGCGTTGAGGCCGCTGCCAAAGACGCCTGGTACCGCCATTGGGTCGAAACCGGCCTGGCGGCGGTGGAGCAGGGCCTTGCGCGCCTGCCCTCGGAACTTTCACTGGGCGAACGGCCCGGTTACTTGGAGGCCTGTTTAATTCCGCAGGTGTACAATGCGCGCCGTTTTAACTGTGACCTCCATGCGTACCCACGCATTCTCGCTGTGGTCGAGCGCTGTAACTCCCTTGAGGCATTTGCCAATGCCGCGCCGGAGGTGCAGCCAGACGCTCCCGCTCAGTAAGGGCAGCGCCCACCACACCAGGGCTGAACCGCTACAAGCGCCTTGCGAAACTCCGTTGCGCCACAAGTGCGACGGGTCCGATTCCGTCACAGATAAAAACAAGTAGGTGACGTTTTATGCAGAACAGTCTTGCCTCAGGCCAGCTCAAACGCGGCCTGAAAAATCGCCACATCCAATTGATCGCCCTCGGTGGCGCCATCGGCACCGGCCTGTTCTTAGGCTCGGCCGGGGTGCTGAAAAGCGCCGGCCCGTCGATGATTCTTGGCTACGCCCTCTGCGGTTTTATCGCCTTTATGATCATGCGCCAGCTTGGCGAAATGATTGTGGAAGAGCCGGTAGCCGGTTCGTTTAGCCACTTTGCCCATAAATACTGGGGCGGTTTCGCCGGCTTTTTGTCGGGCTGGAACTGCTGGGTGCTGTACATCTTGGTGGGCATGTCCGAACTCACCGCGGTGGGTAAGTACATTCACTACTGGTGGCCGGAGATTCCGACCTGGGCGTCGGCGGCGGCGTTTTTTCTGCTGGTGAATGCCATCAACCTGGCCAACGTAAAACTGTTTGGCGAGGCGGAATTCTGGTTTGCCATGATCAAGGTGGTGGCCATCGTCGGCATGATCGTGCTCGGTTGCTACCTGCTGTTTAGTGGCGCTGGCGGCGAGCAGGCGACGGTCACTAACCTGTGGGCGCAGGGCGGGTTCTTCCCCAATGGCATCAGCGGCCTGGTCATGGCCATGGCCTTTATCATGTTTTCCTTTGGTGGCCTGGAGATGCTTGGCTTTACCGCCGCTGAAGCCGACCAGCCGAAAACCGTGATCCCTAAAGCGATCAATCAGGTGATCTACCGCATCCTGATTTTCTATGTGGGCGCCCTGGTGGTACTGCTGTCGCTGACGCCTTGGAACCTGCTGCTGGAGCACATTAACAGCGCCGGCGACCCCTACAGCGGCAGCCCGTTTGTGCAGGTGTTTTCGCTGCTGGGCAGCAATACGGCGGCGCACATTCTGAACTTTGTGGTGCTGACGGCGGCGGTGTCGGTCTACAACAGCGGCACCTACTGCAATGGCCGCATGCTGCTGGGCCTGGCTGAGCAGGGTGATGCGCCCAGTGTATTTGCCAAGGTGGATAAACGCGGCGTGCCGGTAAATGCCTTGCTGCTCTCGGCGCTGGTGACGTTTTTGGCCGTGGTGGTGAACTACGTGGTGCCGCAAAACGCCCTGGAACTGTTGATGTCGCTGGTGGTGGCGGCGCTGGTAATCAACTGGGCGATGATCAGCTACTCGCACCTGAAATTCCGCCAACAAATGGACAAAGACGGCGTACGCACCGCGTTCCGCGCCTTACTGTTTCCCTACGGCAACTACATTTGCCTGGCCTTTGTGCTGTTTATTCTTGGCGTGATGCTGCTGATTCCGGGCATACAGGTGTCGGTGTACGCGATTCCGGTGTGGTTGGTGATTATGTGGGGTTGCTATCGGGTGAAATTGGCGCGGGCCAAGACGGCTGCGCTGCAGGCCGTGACCGACTGACGCGGTTATTAGGCTAACGCCCGTCGTCCCCGCGAAGGCGGGGACCGAGGATTTCGAACGGTACGAGGTTGTGCGTTCGACTCTGGATTCTGGGTCCCCGCCTGCGCGGGGA
>NZ_JBBNAH010000067.1:0-2258 GCF_037994325.1 Pseudomonas sp. | reverse complement strand
GGGCAGTCGGCTGTGGCCTCGCCAAGCGCTTGGCCGGCCTGTAAGCGGGCGATAAAAGCGGCGCTGGCGGCGTCGATGGCAATCACCAGCACATCCAGGTGCTGACGCAGTACCAGGCACTGTTCGGCTCTGTAGGGGTCGACGTTTTCAATTGCCAGCTCGCCTTGATGCGCGGCCCATAGCGAACGCGCGGCAAACGGCGAGGACAGCACGGCCAACGAGGGGTGCAGGGTGAACACCAGACGCGCCGGGTCTTCGCTAGTAGCCACGGCGTTGCTCAGTTGCTCATGGCTTAGGGGCGTCATATCCGCCGCGTGGTAAGCCTGAATGCGTAGGGCTTCAAGGCGGGCGACATCGCCGAGGTAGGGCAGTTGGCGGGCGGGCTCGAAGGCGTCAATAAAGTTCGCCAAGTCATGGCCGTAGTGCACCAGCAGACGTGAGCGCGGCGAGTTTTCCTGTACATAGACCAGGGCCATGGCGCGGAAAAACGCTTCGCCTACGAGCGCTTGAACCACCGGGTAACTGTCGGCCAAAGCGTTGATCAGCGAGCTCAGCACGTTATTGCGGTACACCGCGAAACGGCTTGCCGGGTTTGAGTCATTCCAGGTGTGCAAACCTTCTGGCGTACTGCTCTCGTGGCTGAATAAGGCGTTAGAGAAATTTAGCTGCAGGCTCATAACAGGCGGCTCCCGGCCAACATGGTTTCGGCCAATTCTGCTTCGGCTAATAGGTGCGCCAGCGGCGGTACATCGTTGTCGCGTTCGATCAAGGTCGGCAGTGGCCCGAGCTGCGCGATGATTTGCCCGTATAGCGCCCACACCGCGTCATCTACGGGGGCGCCATGACTGTCGATCAACAAGCGGTCGCCATTGCCGTCGCGGTCTTCAGCAAAACCGGCCAAGTGAATTTGCTGCACCGCCGCCAGCGGCAGTTGTTGCAGATACGCCTGCACATCGCGACCGTGGTTGATGCAGGAGATATACAGGTTGTTAACGTCCAGCAGCAGCGCGCAGCCGGTGCGCTGTACCACTTCGGTGATAAACGCCGCCTCGCTCATGCTCGACTCGCTGAACTCGACATAGGTGGCCGGGTTTTCCAGCAGCATGGGGCGTTTGAGAAAGCTCTGGGTCTGGTCGATGTGCTGGCACACGCGCTCCAGGGTTGCCCGGTCATAGGCCACCGGCAGCAAGTCATTGAGAAAGGTGGGGCCGTGGCTGGACCAGGCCAGGTGCTCGGAAAAGGCTTCGGGCTGGTAGCGCTCAAGTAAATTGGCCAGGCGTTGCAGGTGCTGCATATCGAGCGGATCTTCCGCGCCAATAGACAGACCGACCCCATGCAGCGACAGCGGGTAATGCTGGCGAATCTGCCCGAGGTAGTGATGAAAAGGGCCGCCGGCGACCATGTAGTTTTCCGCATGAATTTCAAAGAAACCCACGGCGGGCAGGCTGGCGAGAATGTCTTGGTAATGCTGGGGCTTAAGCCCCAAGCCGACGCGTGCGGGCAGGGTTGCTGCACGCGTCGGATGGCCGGCGCGAGACGCGCTAAGGGGAGGCAGCAATGGCTGATTCATACGTGTGCGTCTCGGCAGCAGGAGGGGATCAGGCTTTTTCTTTGAAGGCTTCGAGCTGACCAAAACCGGTTGGGGAGGTCGAGCTGGCAGTTTTTTCGCAGGTGCCTTTCGGCACCGCTTTCCATGCGTTGCCCTGGTGGTCTTTAACCGAGGTGCCGGCGCAGGTAGTGCCAGCGCCTGCGGCGCAATCGTTTTTACCTTTCAAGGCCACGCCAAAGCATTTTTCGGTGTCGCCTGCGGCGTGGGCAACCATTGGCGCGGCGGCCATGCTCAGGGCGCTGCCCAGAGCGAGGGCGAGGGCGGCGGTGTGCAGGGTTGGTGATTTTTTCATGGTGATTTCTCTTTTCGGTTGGTGGGTTAAAACGCCTGACTATCCCCATACAGCGCAACGGGTTCAGTGCAGGGGTGCGAAAGTAGTGCGTGGCACCAGCAAGCAATAGAGCACGGAGCCGGGGCCTTTGTAGGAAGCCTCGCGGCGGTTTGTGGGTTACGAGTCACCGCGCTCGTTTACGTACTCACTGGGCTGCTTGCTTAGTGAAGTAGAGAAACCGGCACTGAGGTTGTTACAACCCTGCTTAAGTATTTTTGTTTTTGCTCGCGTGTTGACCGATTCCAGGGGCGCCCACCGTTGCTCCTGATCTCGTAGGGTGTGCTGCGCGCACCAGCGGTTTGCGCGTTTACGCCGTGG